>NZ_JAQGFU010000055.1:0-25252 GCF_030078455.1 Klebsiella sp. Ech2A
TGGTGGGTGCGATGACCCTGCGCCTCGCCGAAGATGCCGGACTTGAGGATATGGTGCGCTTTGGCGTCGCGGCGGGCAGCGCCGCTACCGTCAATCAGGGCACCCGCCTCTGCTCGCAGGAGAACACGCATAAAATTTACGCCTATTTGTGCGATCGCTAATCCCTTCCCTCTGCTCAGGCAGAGGGAGTCGCCAAATGACCAGCATGGTCTATGCTGAAAATTCCATGGATAACAACGGGGTGAAAAATGAGCGCCGAAATTCAAACCCATGTCGTGACGATCCGTTTTCACGAAGAGACGCTTACCGAGATTAACGAGCTAAGCAATCACCTTACCCGCGCGGGCTTCACCCTTGTACTGAATGACGACGAGGGAAAACCTCACGAGCTCGGAACCAACACCTTTGGCATGGTTTCCCCGCAAAGCGCGCAAGAGGTGCAGGCCCTGAGTGCGGGATTAGCGGAAACGGCGCTGGGGCGGCCTGCCGAAGTCACGGTAACCACATTTTCTCAGTGGCTGGAAGCTCAATAAGTGCGATTGGCGCGGTGGAAAGCGTCAGTTGTGCGTCAGTTCGAATTTTACGCCGAGGTTATGCGCTAACCTTATGAAATGGTGGAAAACATGGGGAGAGACGGCATGTGGCAGGCTATCAGCAATTTGTTAAGCGAGTGGCATACTGAAGCAGCTGAAATCGAACTGCGAAATGAACTGCCCGGCGGAGAAATCCACGCAGCATGGCACCTGCGCTTCGGTGGGAAGGACTACTTCGTGAAATGTGACGAACGTGAGCTACTGCCTATCTTTACCGCCGAGGCGGATCAGCTCGAGCTGCTGTCGCGGAGTAAAACCGTTCACGTACCGCAGGTGTTTGCCGTCGGTAGCGATCGCGACTACAGTTTTATGGTGATGGAGTATTTGCCTCCTCGCCCGCTCGACGCGCACAACGCTTTTCTGCTCGGTCAGCAAATCGCGCATCTACATCAGTGGAGCGATCAGCCGCAGTTTGGGCTCGATTTTGATAATGACCTTTCCACGACTCCCCAACCCAATGCCTGGCAACGCCGCTGGTCGACATTCTTTGCCGAGCAGCGCATCGGCTGGCAGCTTGAGCTGGCGGCAGAAAAAGGGCTACATTTCGGCGATATCGATACCATCGTTGAGTACGTGCAGCAGCGCCTCAGCGGCCACCAGCCCCAGGCCTCTTTGCTGCACGGCGATCTCTGGTCCGGCAACTGCGCGCTGGGGCCGAACGGCCCCTATATCTTCGATCCGGCCTGCTACTGGGGAGACAGAGAGTGCGACCTCGCCATGCTGCCGCTGCATCCTGAGCAGCCGCCGCAAATATACGACGGCTACCAGTCGGTCTCGCCTTTGCCGTCCGGATTCCTCAACCGTCAGCCCATTTACCAGCTCTATACGCTATTCAATCGGGCGATCTTATTCGGCGGTCAGCACCTCGTGACGGCGCAAAAAGCGCTCGACGATGTGTTCGCAGAGGAGGCCCCGTAAGGGGCCTTATTGATGGAGGTTAATTGATCTCAACGCCTTTAAGACGGAACTTAATGGTCATCGTCACGCCGGTGCCCGGTTTGCCGGGCTCGTAGCGCCACTTACGCAGGGCGCTTTTCACTTCACGCTCAAACATATTCGCCGGCTGCGCGGAAAGGATCTCGACGTTGTCCAGGCGGCCGTCCGGCGTGACGTCAAACTTCACGCGCACCACACCTTCAATACGCAGCGCCTGGGCGCGAGTCGGATAAGTCGGCTGGTTACGGCTGAGCGCCCGCGGGCCGCTCGGTGCGGTAACCGTTGGCTTCGCGGCGGCCGTGGATGTGGATGGCGGCGTACGCGCTGGCGCAGTGTTGGTATTTTCAAACGGCGATGCCGGACGCGTTTCCGCAGGCTTAACCTCACGCTTCGGCTGCTCGATCTTTTTCTCCGGCTTCGGCTTCGGTTTTGGCTTCGGCTTGGGTTTCGGCTCAGGCTTATGAATCACTACCGGCGCTTCCTTCGGCGGCTCTGGCACGATCTCAGGTTCGGGTTCTGGTTCCGGCTCAACAACCGGTTCCACGACCGGCTGTACGGCCTGAGGAGGCTCGAGATCCGCAGGAGCCACCATGGTTATCTCGATCGGTTGGGAGGGAGATGGCCGTTCAATAACCTGATGTACCGAGGTATAAAGCAACCCCGCCACAACGGCACCGTGGATAGTCACGGACAGCAGCGTCGGCCACGGGAAGCGGCGAGGTAAATCAATGGTCATTGCGCTCATAGTCGTTTCAGTTGAAAAATGATGCCCCGATTTTAAATGCAAATAGCAATCATATTCAATAAGCCTTATTGGCTTGCAGCAAAATTTGCCGTCTTTCCGCTAAAAAACAGCCCGGCAGCAGGCATTTTGACCCGCCTGGCATCTTTGCATTGCAGTCAAGGCCGGATTCACTTAACGTGATTCGCCCATTTATTGATAAGGAGCCTTGCCGTGCTTTACGTAATCTACGCTGAAGACATCGCCGATTCTCTGGAAAAGCGGTCGTCGGTCCGTCCCGCCCACCTGGCGCGTTTACAACTGCTACATGATGAAGGTCGTCTGCTGACCGCCGGGCCAATGCCTGCCGTAGACAGCAATGAACCTGGCGTTGCGGGGTTCACCGGTTCAACGGTTATTGCCGAGTTTGAATCACTGGAAGCCGCGCAGTCATGGGCGAACGACGACCCTTATATTGCTGCCGGTGTTTACCAGAACGTCGCGGTGAAGCCTTACAAAAAGGTATTTTAGGGCCAGCCGCCGTCAAAAACACAGAGGCACCGCATGCGGTGCCTTTTATTTCAGTACTTAGCGATCTCAGTACTCAGTGAAGACGAACAACAGGGAATGACGCTGTCGTTTCACCAGCTCCTTGCGGATGGCGAGGATGCGCATATTGCGGCGCGATTGGGCCTCCAGCCAGCGTGACTTACGGCGGCTCACCTGTCTTAGCATGCGCCAGCGCCCTACTTCCGTTCTACTACGCTTCATTGCTACTACTCTACAAGTGAAAAACAGCCTGCATTATAGGCCTATGAATCCGGCTGACCAACGCTTTCGCTGCGTTTTTATTTGCCAGATGGATGTTGATGCGTAAACTCATAAAATAGAGTCATTCAAAAGGATTTTTCATCTATGACAACCTTTTACACGGTGGTGAACTGGCTAGTCATCCTCGGTTACTGGTTACTGATCGCCGGTGTAACATTACGCATATTGATGAAACGGCGCGCCGTCCCTTCAGCAATGGCGTGGTTGCTGGTTATTTATATTTTACCTCTGGTCGGAATTATTGCCTATCTCTCGTTTGGTGAACTCCATCTCGGCAAGCGCCGGGCCGAACGGGCGCGGGCAATGTGGCCCTCCACCGCCAAGTGGCTCAACGATCTCAAGGCCTGCAAGCATATCTTTGCCGACGACAATAGTCCGGTCGCCGAATCGCTGTTTAAACTCTGCGAACGCCGCCAGGGGATTGCCGGCGTCAAGGGCAACCAGCTGCAGCTGCTCACCGAATCTGACGACGTCATGCAGGCGCTGATCCGCGATATTCAGCTGGCGCGCCACAATATTGAGATGGTGTTTTATATCTGGCAGCCCGGCGGAATGGCCGATAAGGTTGCAGAATCGCTAATGGCCGCCGCCAGACGCGGCGTGCACTGCCGCCTAATGCTGGACTCCGCCGGCAGCGTCGCCTTCTTCCGCAGCCCGTGGGCGGCGATGATGCGCAACGCCGGCATCGAGGTGGTCGAAGCGCTGAAGGTTAATCTGATGCGCGTGTTTTTGCGCCGGATGGATCTGCGTCAGCACCGCAAAATGGTCATGATTGATAACTATATTGCCTACACCGGCAGTATGAATATGGTTGACCCGCGCTTCTTTAAGCAGGATTCCGGCGTTGGCCAGTGGATCGATCTGATGGCGCGCATGGAGGGCCCGGTCGCCACGGCGATGGGGATCGTTTACTCCTGCGACTGGGAAATCGAAACCGGTAAACGGATCCTGCCGCCGCCGCCGGACCTCAATATTATGCCGTTTGAGGAGGCCAGCGGACATACCATCCATACCATCGCCTCGGGCCCAGGCTTCCCGGAAGATTTGATTCACCAGGCGCTGCTGACCGCCGCCTATTCCGCCAAAGAACATCTGATCATGACCACCCCCTACTTCGTGCCCAGCGACGATTTACTGCATGCTATCTGCACCGCCGCCCAGCGCGGGGTTGATGTCAGCATCATTTTGCCGCGCAAGAATGACTCGCTGCTCGTCGGCTGGGCCAGCCGGGCCTTCTTTACCGAGCTGCTGGCAGCCGGGGTGAAAATTTATCAGTTTGAAGGCGGGCTGCTGCACACCAAAAGCGTGCTGGTTGACGGCGAGCTGAGCCTGGTGGGGACCGTCAATCTCGATATGCGCAGCCTGTGGCTCAATTTCGAGATTACGCTGGTGATTGATGACGCCGGTTTTGGCAGCGATCTGGCAGCTGTTCAGGATGATTATATCTCCCGCTCGCGCCTGCTCGACGCCGGCTTATGGTTAAAACGTCCGCTCTGGCAGCGGATAGCGGAGCGACTGTTTTACTTCTTCAGTCCGTTGCTGTAAAACGTGCCAATCAGATGTTAAACGGGTAGCTATCATGGATATGGATTTAAACAATCGCCTGACCGAAGATGAAACGCTTGAGCAGGCTTACGATATCTTTCTCGAGCTGGCGGTCGACAACCTCGACCCGGCGGATGTCATTCTGTTTAACCTGCAGTTTGAAGAGCGCGGCGGCGCCGAGCTCTTTGATCCGGCTGAGGACTGGGAAGAGCACGTTGATTTCGATCTCAACCCGGATTTCTTCGCCGAGGTAGTGATTGGTCTTGCCGATACCGACGGTGGCGAAATCAACGATATCTTCGCCCGTGTCCTGCTGTGTCGCGAGAAAGATCACAAGCTGTGCCATATTTTGTGGCGTGAATAAGATTGTATTCCGGCCTCTGCTGGCCTGAAAAATGCCTGCCCGTTTAACGACCGGCAGGCATTTTTATTTACCCGCCCGCCTGCTGCGCAAGCGCACTCCCGCAGGCGTTGCAGTAGCGCGCGTTTTTATCATGAGGCCCGTGCTGACAGTTCTGGCAGATCCGCTGGCTGCGGCGATTCTGAAAGGCGGTGGTCATATGGGTCGTAATCAGGCCGGTTGGGATGGCGATAACTGAGTAGCCGATTAATATCAGCACCGATGCCAGTATTCGCCCCAGCGGCGTGTGCGGCGTAATATCGCCATAACCTACCGTTGTGATCGTCACAATAGCCCAGTACACCGAAGCATTAAGCGTGGTAAAGCCGTACTGCGGCCCCTCAATCAGATACATCAGCGAGCCGAAAATCACCATCACAATGGCAATAAATGAGTAAAACAGTATCAGCTGATGGCGGGCGCTGACGATAGCGGCCCAGAAGATATTCAACGACGGCATAAAGCGCAGCAGCTTGAGAATACGCAAGGCTCGGATCGCACGCATCGCGCGCCAGGCAAAGACGTAGTTAATGCTGATTTCCGGCCATAGCCACATCACGTACAGCGGTAAAATCGTCGCTAAATCAATCAGCCCCCAGAAGCTGAAAATATACCTGAGCGGATTGGGCCAGCTGACGATGCGCAGGATATATTCGAGGGTAAAAACGGCGGTAACAAACAGCTCCAGCCAGACGAAAATATGCCATTCATCAACGGTCAGATGGTACTGAGTCCCCAGACCCGACTCGACAAAAATAACCACCACGCTGAGGAGTGCAAAAACGCCGCACAGCCCTTCAAAGCGGCGCCCGGAGAGCTGATGCTGATCGAAGAGCACATGAAATAGCCGCTGACGGGCGGCGTGAATATTGACAGCCACGTTAACCTCGCAAAAAAAAGGGCTGACCAGCGTCAGCCCCGGAGATTATAACGGGTCTACCTTCAGGCAGGAAACCGCATGACGGAAACTGCCTTCCAGCACCGGCCGCGTTTTGGCGCATTCCGGCCCGGCTATCGGGCAGCGCGTGCGGAAAACGCATCCCGACGGCGGATTAATCGGCGAAGGGAGCTCGCCTTCCAGCAGCTGGATGGTTTTATTTTTTTCCAGATCCGGATCGGGAACCGGCACCGCAGACATCAGCGCTTTGGTATAAGGGTGCAGCGGGTTGTGGTACACCTCATCGTAGGTGCCCAGCTCCACCGCGTGCCCGAGGTACATCACCAGCACGCGATCGGAGATGTGCTTCACCACCGCCAGGTCATGGGCGATAAAGATCAGCGACAGACCCATTTCGCGCTGCAGCTGCTGCAGCAGGTTGACCACCTGGGCCTGAATCGACACGTCCAGCGCCGACACCGGCTCATCGCAGATAATCAGCTTAGGCTCAAGGATCAGCGCGCGGGCAATACCGATACGCTGGCACTGGCCGCCGGAAAACTCGTGCGGATAGCGGTTAATCAGGTTTGGCAGCAGACCGACCTTCATCATCATCGCCTTCACCCGATCGCGAGCTTCCTGACGCGACATTTTCGGATGATAGGTGCGCAGCGGCTCGGCAATAATCTCGCCGATGGTCATGCGCGGGTTCAGCGACGCCAGCGGATCCTGGAAAATCATCTGAATATCGCTGCGCACGTCGCGCCACTCGTCCGCCTTCATGCCCAGCAAATCTTTGCCAAGCCACGCTACCCTGCCCTCGGTCGCTTTCACCAGGCCAATAATCGCGCGGGCAAAGGTCGATTTACCGCAGCCGGACTCACCCACCACGCCCAGCGTTTCGCCTTCATACAGACGCAGCGTGACGCCATCAACCGCCTTCAGCGTTTTAGACGGCTGCCAAAACCACTGCTTGCCATCTTTAATATCAAAGTGGACTTTTAGATCGGCAATTTCGAGCAGGACTTTTCTTTGTTCAGTCACGGCGTTCATAGCAGATCTCCCACCGGTTGAAAGCAGGCACGCAGGCGGCCAGGGGCAAACTCCTTCAGAGGCGGAGCGCTATTACAAATCTCCATCGCATGCGGACAGCGCGGCTGGAACGGACAGCCCTTCGGCAGGCGCAGCAGGTTCGGCGGATTGCCAGGGATGGTTAACAACGCATCGCCTTCGGCGTCCAGACGCGGAACCGCATTCAGCAGGCCGATAGAGTACGGATGCGACGGATGATAAAAGACATCGCGCGCGTGACCGTACTCCATGGTGCGGCCGGCGTACATCACCAGAACTTTGTCACAGATCCCGGCGACCACGCCCAGATCGTGAGTAATCATAATGATCGCCGTATTGAATTCACGTTTAAGCTCATTCAGCAGGGTCATAATCTGCGCCTGCACCGTCACGTCCAGCGCCGTCGTCGGCTCATCAGCGATCAGCAGCTTTGGCCGGCACAGCAGCGCCATAGCGATCATCACGCGCTGGCGCATCCCGCCAGAAAACTCATGCGGATACATTTTCATCCGCTTGCGCGCTTCCGGCATCTTGACCGCATCCAGCATCTTCACTGATTCTTCAAAGGCCTCGGCTTTCCCCAGACCTTTGTGCAGCATCAGAACCTCCATCAGCTGCTCGCCGACCCGCATATACGGGTTCAGGGAGGTCATCGGGTCCTGGAAAATCATCGAAATCTGCTCGGCGCGCAGCTTATTCAGCTCGCGCTCCGGCAGGTTAAGGATCTGCCGGCCGTTAAAGGTCGCCGAGCCGCCGATATAGCCGTTGGCGGCCAACAGCCCCATCAGCGCAAAGGCGGTCTGCGACTTACCGGAGCCCGACTCACCCACGATGCCTAACGTTTCCCCTGCCTGCAGGTTAAAGTTGAGGTCGTTGACCGCGGTGACGTCGCCATCCGGCGTTTTAAAGGTCACGCGGAGATCTGTAACATCCAGCAGCAGCCCGGATTGCTGCTGCGCCTGCGGCGCTTTTGCCGTTTCAATTATGCTCATGACGGCGCTCCTTAGCGGTCTTTCGGGTCGAGGGCATCACGCAGGCCATCGCCGATAAAGTTAAAACAGAACAGCGTTACCACCAGGAACCCCGCAGGAAACAGCAGCAGCCACGGCGACACTTCCATTGAGTTTGCGCCATCGCTCAGCAGCGCTCCCCAGCTGCTGAGCGGCTCCTGAGTACCCAGACCGAGGAAGCTCAGGAAGGATTCGAACAGGATCATGCTCGGCACCAGCAGCGAGGCATACACCACCACCACGCCCAGGACGTTAGGCACGATGTGACGCGTCACGATACTGAAGGTCGAGACGCCGCCAACCTGGGCCGCTTCGATAAACTCTTTGCGCTTCAGGCTCAGCGTCTGGCCGCGCACGATACGCGCCATATCCAGCCAGGAAACCATTCCGATGGCGACGAAGATCAGCAGTATGTTCTGGCCAAAAAAGGTCACCAGCAGTATAACGAAGAACATAAACGGGAAGGAGTTGAGGATCTCCAGCAGACGCATCATGACGGAGTCGACCTTACCGCCGAGATAGCCGGAAAGCGAGCCGTAGAGCGTACCGAGGATCACCGCCACCAGCGCGGCGGCAACGCCAACCATCAGCGAGATACGCCCGCCGATAGCAACGCGCACCAGCAGGTCGCGACCGGATGAGTCGGTGCCGAAGTAGTGGCTGGACGCCGTATCAGGCGCGCTGGACATCATGCCCCAGTCGGTGTCGTAGTAGGAAAACTGCGACACCATCGGCGCAAGGGTCACGAACAGAGCGATAACGATCAGCACCACCAGGCTGGCCACGGCCGCGCGGTTATGCATAAAGCGGCGGCGGGCATCTTGCCACAGGCTACGCCCTTCGACTTCCAGCTTTTCACTGAAGTTCTCCAGCGCCTCGTTGTTTTTCTTACTTAACATCATGGCGAACCCCGGCCTCAATAGCGAATCTTCGGATCGATAACGGCATACAGCACATCAACAATCGCGTTAAACAGAATGGTCAGCGCGCCGACCAGAATCGTCAGGCTGAGTACCAGGGAGTAGTCGCGGTTAAGCGCGCCGTTGACGAACAGCTGGCCGATCCCCGGGAGACCGTAGATAGTCTCGATAACCATCGAGCCGGTGATAATGCCAACGAACGCCGGCCCCATATAGGAGAGGACGGGCAGCAGCGCAGGCTTCAGCGCGTGGCGCAGGATGATACGATGCATCGGCAGCCCCTTCGCCCGCGCGGTGCGGATAAAGTTAGAGTGCAGAACTTCGATCATTGAGCCGCGGGTGATACGCGCGATGCTGGCAATATAGGCGAGCGACAGCGCCACCATCGGCAGGATCATAAACTTCAGCGCCCCGCCGTTCCAGCCGCCACCGGGTAGCCAGTGCAGGGTGATGGCAAAAATCATCACCAGCAGCGGCGCAACCACGAAGCTGGGTATGACGACGCCGGTCATTGCCACCCCCATTACCGCATAGTCCCATTTGGTATTTTGCTTGAGGGCCGCAATAACGCCGGCGCTCACGCCAAGAACGACCGCCAGCAGGAAGGCGGCAAAGCCTAATTTGGCGGAGACCGGGAAGCTTGACGCCACCAGATCGTTCACCGAATAGTCTTTATATTTAAAAGAGGGACCGAAATCACCGTGTGCCAGCTGCTTCAGATAGTTGAAGTACTGGGTCATGATGGGGTCATTTAAATGATATTTTGCTTCAATATTCGCCAGCACTTCTGGCGGCAGCGTACGTTCGCCGGTAAAGGGACTTCCCGGCGCAAGGCGCATCATGAAGAAAGAGATAGTTATAAGAATAAACAGCGTCGGAATCGCTTCCAGACAGCGACGAAAAATAAATTTTAACATTGCCCGTACCTTCTGGCGTGTGCCTATCGTATGCGATGAATTCAGACACGGTGGGGCAAGCGATGCCTGCCCCACGTCTTGCCATTAATGTTTGATAATATAAAGGTTTTTAACGTAGATATTATCTAACGGGTCTTTACCGGTATAGCCACCTACCCACGGTTTAACCAGACGGGCGTTGACGTAATAGAAGACCGGCACAATGACAGAGTCTTTATCCAGCTGCTGCTCCGACTGCGCATACAGATCGGCGCGTTTGGCGTCATCATTGGTTTGCAGCGTTTCAGCGATAATTTTATCGAACGCCGGGCTCTTATAGTGCGAGGTGTTGTTTGAGCTGTCGCTCAGCATGGTATTGAGGAATGAGGTTGGTTCGTTGTAGTCGGCACACCAGCCCGCACGCGCCACGTCAAAGGTGCCCTGATGGCGGTTATCAAGGAAGGTTTTCCATTCCTGATTTTCCAGCTTCACGTTGGCGCCCAGGTTTTTCTTCCAGATGGATGCCACGGCGATGGCCAGCTTTTTATGCAGATCGGACGTGTTGTACAGCAGGTTAAAGGTCAGCGGTTTATCCGCGGTATATCCGGCCTCAGCCAGCAGTTTTTTCGCTTCTTCGTTACGCTTATCCTGAGTCCAGGTAAACCATTCTGGTTTAACGACCTTCATGCCATCGGTATAAGGAGGGGTGTAGCTGTATGCCGGCAGATCGCCCTGGTTCTTCACTTTATTAACGATAATGTCGCGGTCCAGCGCCATCTTCAGCGCGGTACGCACGCGGACGTCGGTAAACGGCGCTTTCTGGTTGTTAATTTCGTAGTAGTAGGTGCAGAGATACGGATCGACGTGAACTTCTTTCGGGATCTCTTTTTTCAGCTTCTGGAACAGCTCAATCGGCATATTGTTATAGGTCATGTCGATTTCGCCGCTGCGGTAGCGGTTAACGTCGGTGACTTCTGAAGAAATAGGCAGATAGGTTACCTGGTTAATAACGGTTTTCGCGTTATCCCAGTACTGAGTATTACGCTCAAGAACGATACGTTCGTTAACGACCCAGTCCTTCAGCTTATAGGCACCGTTGGTGACAATATTGGCCGGCTGAGTCCATTTCTCACCATATTTTTCAATAGCCGCTTTTGGCACCGGTGAAACGGACGGGTGCACCAGCAGTTTATAGAAATAAGGAACCGGCTCGCTCAGAGTAACCTGGAAGGTTTTATCATCGAGCGCTTTAACGCCCAGATCGGTGATTGGCTTTTTGCCGGCGATAATTTCATCAACGTTGGCAACGTGGCCATACTGCAGATAGCTCGCGTACGGTGAGGCGGTTTTCGGATCGGACAGGCGCTGCCAGCTATAAACGAAATCTTGTGCGGTTACCGGCGTGCCGTCGGACCATTTAGCGTCTTTACGCAGATGGAAGGTCCAGACTTTAAAATCTTTATTATCCCAGGATTCGGCAACCCCTGGAATCGGGTGGCCCTGAATATCGCCAATCACTAAACCTTCAAACAGGTCGCGGTTAATGTTGGATTCAGGCACGCCTTCAATTTTGTGCGGATCCAGAGATTGAACTTCTGCTCCGTTATTACGTACCAGCGATTGTGAATCCGCCAGCTGCACCCCTGCAGGTACATCTGCTGCCATAGCAACGTTCGCCGTAAATAGCGCAGAGAAAATCCCCGCTGCTACCAGATTTTTTTTGGTGATGATGGTCATTGTGTTGTTACTCCACTCATTATAATTACTGGCTATTTAACCAGCCTCTTTTTTTCCCTTATTCGGGATTCTGTACAGTGCAGGAGTTTTTGCTGCTGTCAGACTTTACTGCTTGCTATCACCGACTTATTTATTACGACCGCTCAAACGGCAGCCTTGACGTCGATTCTTTACCCCCCTGTCCTGGGGCGGCTTTTACGCAACGAGTTATTTAATAATAATTCTCATTTACGTTTGTTATTCAGTAAGCGATAACGCCGGAAAGTACCAAAAGGCTTTCTCGTCCGCCAATGCAATTTGCAAATATGTTACCGGATTCTCTTTTATTGCTCCTGCTGCGGCAGGATTCTGCCGGTCAATTCCGCGAGAGGAGAGATAAAGTAGTTATTTATCATTTAGATACAAAAAGCATGCGGTTCTGCATGCCGCTATAGGGTGCAAAGGCGCTTTTTTGTACGAAAATTTAACAATCGGTTATTATTTAGCACATTCATCTGCCGCTGTTATGAAATTACTAATATCATTTCAATTATCTGACGGCAAGCACCAGAGAATGATGTGAAGAAAATAACAGTGGCGGTGGTGCGGAAAAGAGAGGGAAGCAGGAGGAGAAAACAGATAATATGTTGATATTAAAGGGAATAAACCATTATCACGAAAAGTTATCTTTTTCGTCTATATCCGCTTTATTGATATGTTTTGCTAATAATAAAGCAAGCGCGGAGCCTCAGGCCCCGCGCAACGCGGTGCTTCAGGCCAGAAGACCCGGGAAAAGCGCCTTCAGTCCGGTAACGATAAACTCAATTCCGAGGGCCATCAGCAGCAGCCCCATAATACGCGTGATCACGTTAATCCCGGTTTGCCCAAGCAGGCGAACGAGCCACGGCGCCATGCGGAAAATTCCCCAGCAGCACAGGGCAAACAGCGCGATGGCCACCGAGAAGCCAAAGAGGTGGGCTACGGTGTGGTAACGCGTTCCCCAAACAATGGTGGAGCTAATCGCCCCTGGGCCGGCCATCAGCGGTAATGCCAGCGGCACTACGCCAATGCTTTCGCGGATAGCCGTCTCTGACTTTTCCTGCTTATTCTGTTTGTCTTCCCCGAGCTTGCCGCTAATCATCGACATCGCGATGGTGACGACGAGGATCCCCCCGGCAATACGGAATGAATCGATGGAGATACCGAAGATTTGTAAAATACCGTCCCCGAGGAACAGCGAGGTCAGCAGGATAATGGCAACGGAAAGGTTAGCCGTCAGGTTGGTCTTGTTACGGATCGCCGCACTCTGGTAGCTGGTCATACTAATGAACACCGGAATGATGCCAACCGGGTTAACCAGTGCAAATAACCCGATGAAAAACTTGAAATAAGCTGAAAAATCAAACAACGGTAGAGTCACAGTGCGCTCCGCAGCATCATTAAATATGGCTGTTGACAGTGGGTGTCATAAAATATTCGCGCAGAAGATACGCTTTTTAACAGCATAATTCATCTCAAAAATGCATACCTTAATGATAAAGTGTGTATGTTGTATATTTGTGTCTTTTAGCCGCTTTATTCATTTATTCTGCATACCTTTTCATTACACCTGATCTAAGTGGTCATAAAATAGCCTGCTGAAAGGTGTCAGCTTGACATAAAATTGATCTAAATCACGTAAATCGTACTCAGAAGTGAGTAATCTTGTTTACACCAAAGAGTGGAAGCCGACAGTACCTGAGGATAAAGAAATAAAGCTTCGTTAGTAAATCAGTGAAGCCAGTACGGCAAAATTCGATACGTTAACATTTAGATGCAAGCTATTAACCGCCTGTCTATACTATCGAATCGAGCTACTGATTTACTAAAAAAGTTTAACATTATCAGGAGAGCATTATGGCTGTTACTAATGTCGCTGAACTTAACGCACTCGTAGAGCGCGTAAAAAAAGCCCAGCGTGAATATGCCAGTTTCACTCAAGAACAAGTTGATAAGATCTTCCGTGCAGCCGCTCTGGCCGCCGCAGACGCTCGAATCCCTCTCGCAAAAATGGCCGTTGCCGAATCCGGAATGGGCATTATCGAAGACAAAGTGATCAAAAACCACTTCGCTTCTGAATACATCTATAACGCTTATAAAGATGAAAAGACCTGCGGTATTCTCTCCGAAGACGATACCTTTGGTACCATCACCATCGCAGAGCCTATCGGTATTATTTGCGGTATCGTCCCAACGACGAACCCGACTTCTACAGCAATCTTTAAATCACTGATCAGCCTGAAAACGCGTAACGCGATCATCTTCTCTCCGCATCCGCGTGCTAAAGATGCCACCAACAAAGCGGCTGACATCGTTCTGCAGGCTGCTATTGCTGCCGGCGCGCCGAAAGACCTGATCGGTTGGATCGACCAGCCTTCCGTTGAGCTTTCCAACGCCCTGATGCACCACCCTGACATTAACCTGATCCTTGCGACCGGTGGTCCAGGCATGGTTAAAGCGGCCTATAGCTCCGGTAAACCGGCTATCGGCGTAGGTGCAGGTAACACGCCGGTTGTTATTGACGAAACCGCTGACATTAAACGTGCCGTTGCGTCGGTACTGATGTCCAAAACCTTCGATAACGGCGTTATCTGTGCATCTGAACAGTCCGTTGTCGTTGTGGATTCCGTCTACGACGCCGTTCGTGAACGCTTCGCCAGCCACGGCGGCTACCTGCTGCAGGGCAAAGAGCTGAAAGCGGTTCAGGATATCATCCTGAAAAACGGCGCGCTGAACGCCGCTATTGTTGGTCAACCGGCGTATAAAATTGCCGAACTGGCAGGCTTCACCGTCCCGAGCAACACCAAAATTCTGATTGGTGAAGTGACCGACGTTGATGAAAGCGAGCCGTTTGCTCACGAAAAACTCTCTCCGACTCTGGCCATGTACCGCGCCAAAAACTTCGAAGACGCCGTTGATAAAGCTGAAAAACTGGTGGCGATGGGCGGTATCGGTCATACCTCCTGCCTGTACACCGACCAGGATAACCAGCCGGCTCGCGTGGCCTTCTTCGGCCAGATGATGAAAACCGCACGTATTCTGATTAACACCCCGGCTTCTCAGGGTGGTATCGGTGACCTGTATAACTTTAAGCTTGCGCCTTCCCTGACTCTGGGTTGTGGTTCCTGGGGTGGTAACTCCATCTCTGAAAACGTTGGTCCGAAACACCTGATCAACAAGAAAACCGTTGCTAAGCGAGCTGAAAACATGTTGTGGCACAAACTTCCGAAATCTATCTACTTCCGTCGTGGCTCTCTGCCAATCGCACTGGATGAAGTGATTACTGATGGTCACAAACGCGCGCTAATCGTGACCGACCGCTTCCTGTTCAACAACGGCTATGCCGACCAGATCACCTCCGTGCTGAAGGCATCCGGCGTTGAAACCGAAGTGTTCTTTGAAGTTGAAGCTGACCCGACTCTGACCGTGGTACGTAAAGGTGCAGACCTGGCCAACTCCTTCAAGCCGGACGTCATCATCGCCCTCGGCGGTGGTTCCCCGATGGATGCGGCGAAAATCATGTGGGTGATGTACGAACATCCGGAAACCCACTTCGAAGACCTGGCGCTGCGCTTTATGGATATCCGTAAACGTATCTACAAGTTCCCGAAAATGGGCGTGAAAGCGAAAATGATCGCCGTCACTACCACTTCCGGTACCGGTTCTGAAGTGACCCCGTTTGCGGTCGTTACCGACGATGCGACCGGTCAGAAATATCCGCTGGCAGACTACGCGCTGACTCCGGATGTGGCGATTGTCGATGCTAACCTCGTCATGGATATGCCGAAATCCCTGTGTGCCTTCGGTGGTCTGGATGCCGTTACTCACGCCCTGGAAGCCTACGTTTCCGTACTGGCATCTGAGTTCTCCGACGGCCAGGCTCTGCAGGCGCTGAAGCTGCTGAAAGAGTACCTGCCAGCGTCCTACCATGAAGGTTCTAAGAACCCGGTAGCGCGTGAGCGCGTGCACAGTGCCGCGACTATTGCCGGTATCGCGTTTGCGAACGCCTTCCTCGGCGTATGTCACTCTATGGCGCACAAGCTGGGCTCTCAGTTCCATATCCCGCACGGCCTGGCGAACGCCCTGCTGATTTGTAACGTTATCCGCTACAACGCGAACGATAACCCAACCAAGCAGACCGCATTCAGCCAGTACGACCGTCCGCAGGCTCGTCGCCGCTACGCAGAAATTGCTGACCACCTGGGCCTGAGCGCACCTGGTGACCGCACCGCAGCGAAAATCGAGAAACTGCTGGCATGGCTGGAAAGCATTAAAGCTGAACTGGGTATTCCTAAGTCAATCCGCGAAGCTGGCGTGCAGGAAGCTGACTTCCTGGCCCACGTTGACAAGCTGTCTGAAGACGCATTCGATGACCAGTGCACCGGCGCTAACCCGCGCTACCCGCTGATTGCCGAACTGAAACAGATTCTGCTCGATACCTTCTACGGTAATGAGTTCAGCGAAGGCGAAGCTGCCGCGAAGAAAGAGCCTGTTGCAGCACCGAAAGCCGATAAAAAAGCGAAAAAATCCGCTTAATTTACGCCGGTAATCAATACGAGGCCTCATCTTTTGATGAGGCCTTTTTTTTGCCACTATTTTGCCTGGGGTCGCACGACCGACGCTGAAGCAACAGACCGTTAAAATATACGCGGGAATGACAGCAGGACGTCATCAGGCGCCTGGTGCGCGCCTGAGCGGGGTCGACAAAGGGAGGTTAGCAGGAGCGCTGCCTGTTTTGCACAAGCGTTAAAGACCCCTCTTTTAAAGCCTCTTTATAATGTTTACGACAGACCGATACGTAGCGTTCGTTGCCGCCAATAACAACCTGCTCGCCCTCGTTGTACGGCCGCCCTTCCCGATCGAGGCGCAGCACCATACTCGCCTTACGGCCACAAAAACAGATCGTTTTTAATTCAACCAGCTTATCTGACCAGGCTAATAAATACTGGCTGCCGATAAACAGCTCCCCGCGAAAATCAGTACGCAGGCCGTAGCACAGCACCGGGATATCCAGCCCATCAACAACCTCGGATAGCTCGTGCACCTGCTCACGGGTAAGAAACTGGCTCTCATCGACTAATACACAATGAACCGGCTGCTTTGCGTGCTCATCGCTAATCTCGGCGAATAATGAAGTCTGCGGGTTAAACAGCCGGGCCGGCGATGAGAGTCCAATTCTTGAACTGACCTTACCGGAACCAAAGCGGTCATCAATCTCAGCCGTATAAACTAAGGCACGCATGCCTCGTTCCTGATAATTGTATGAGGACTGCAGTAGCGCAGTCGACTTACCTGCATTCATTGCAGAATAGTAAAAATAAAGTTGTGCCATCGGCTGCATAACCCCAATCAATGTGTTTAATCGCGGCGGGATTGTAGCATATTTTCTGCCGCTGTCGGCCCCTTCAGGGATGGGCGGGAGGTGTATGCTGCGCCAGCCGACTTCTGAAAGATTAAGCTTCTTAATACAATCTGGCCATCGGTTATTTGCCCTCGCCGCGGGGTGCAGCCGGCTGGAGCGGTTGTCCTTTCGTGCGAATCGGCGCATTTTGCAGGCGGTTATAACGGATTTTGTTCAGTGTTTTATATTAAACATCACTGTAACTAATGCGCTAATACTGAAGGGGGATATTTATCCCTGCAAAGTATAATTTTACTCCCTGGCCGCTGGGAAAAGCATACTATCTCAGGGTTTTAGCTTGCGGTGCCGGTTAAGCTATAAGCGAGAAAGATGTGAACTCGCGCGGAAAATTTAACTTAAATTAATTAATTACCGGGACAAATAACAGGTAATTTTGAATTCCTTACATTCTACCCTATTGCACATCTGATTATATCGCTCTATTATTAGTTCAACAAACCACCCCACAATATAAGTTTGAGATTACTACAATGAGCGAAGCACTTAAAATTTTGAACAACATCCGTACTCTTCGTGCGCAGGCGAGAGAATGCACCCTTGAAACGCTAGAAGAAATGCTGGAAAAATTAGAAGTTGTCGTTAACGAACGTCGCGAAGAAGAAAGCGCTGCGGCTGCAGAAATTGAAGAGCGTACTCGTAAACTGCAACAATACCGTGAAATGCTGATCGCTGATGGTATTGACCCGAATGAACTGCTGAGCACCATGGCGGCAGTTAAAGCGGGCACCAAAGCTAAACGCGCAGCGCGTCCGGCGAAATATAGCTACGTTGATGAAAACGGCGAAACCAAAACCTGGACTGGTCAGGGCCGCACCCCGGCAGTGATCAAAAAAGCGATGGATGAGCAGGGCAAATCTCTGGACGATTTCCTGCTGTAATAAATCGTCAGATTTGAAAAATCCCGCTTCGGCGGGATTTTTTTATCTTAACTTGCTGCGATAAAAAAGCCGGGGAACAATACCTGCCCCCCGGCTCTGATATCTAAAGATAACGATTACTTGGCGATTGCTTTTTCCAGCCAGTCTTTAAAATCTGCGCCGAGCGTTTTATGGCGCACGCCATATTCAACGAAAGCCTGCATGTAGCCCAGTTTATTACCACAGTCATGGCTCTTGCCCTTCATATGGTAGGCTTCAACCGTTTCCTTCTCGATCAGCATATCGATGGCATCAGTCAGCTGGATTTCATCGCCTGCGCCCGGAGGGGTTTTAGCCAGCAGCGGCCAAATATCCGCGCTCAGCACGTAACGACCAACGACGGCCAGATTGGAAGGTGCAACGTCGGCTTTCGGCTTTTCCACCACGCCAACCATCGGCACGCTTTCACCCGGCTGCAGGGACTGTCCCTTGCAATCAACAACGCCATAGGCGGTGACGTCAGCCACAGGCTCAACCATAATCTGGCTGGATCCGGTTTCGTCGAAACGAGCCATCATTTCCGCCAGGTTATCGCGGCTCAGGTCGGATTCAAACTCATCCAGAATAACGTCCGGCAGAATAACCGCGACCGGCTCGTCGCCCACTACCGGATGCGCGCACAGCACGGCATGGCCAAGGCCTTTAGCGAGGCCCTGACGAACCTGCATAATGGTGACGTGCGGTGGACAAATAGATTGGACTTCTTCAAGAAGCTGACGTTTTACGCGTTTTTCCAGCATCGCTTCCAGTTCAAAACTGGTATCGAAATGGTTTTCGATAGAATTTTTGGAAGAGTGCGTGACCAGAACAATTTCAGTAATCCCGGCCGCAATACATTCGTTAACAACATACTGAATTAAAGGCTTATCTACCAGCGGCAGCATTTCTTTCGGAATAGCCTTGGTAGCGGGCAGCATCCTTGTGCCTAATCCCGCAACCGGGATAACAGCTTTTCTTACTTTAGAATTAACGGCAGCCATTGAAATCTCCTGGACTGTATGTTTTTTAAACTAGTCATAATAATAACGCACCCAGTATATCAGCCCATCCACGTAAGCCTGGTCTGAAAGGCGCGGATTTTCTCGAATTAGGACTTATACGTATAAAACCCATCGATAGTATCACCGCCAAAGAGAGAGCGGTAATCCTACCAGCGTGAAAATAAACTTAACTGTTCATTCCGCAGACAACATCAGGCGTAAACGGCCGCCAGCCCCCCAAATTTGGCACTGCCACGAGGAGCAGCGCTGGCTAATTTGGTTGAGATAAGCATTACCTAATGTGCCAAGCGGTACACCATTACTAATCTGTATTTGATGTTCTCCGGTATTGAGCGTGCCGTTTAACCCTGCCGATACCAAAATCAAATTTTTCAACCCGCTGTGGTAATACCCCACCAGCAGCGGAAATTGCCCCGGCAAATTCGCCTGACGAAGCAGCTGGTTGACCTGCTTTAACAACCCGGTCATTTCCGGCAGGCGCTGGCCTTGATGGGCAAGCTGTTCCTGAAGTAGACCGTTAAACAGCGCGCGCAGCAGCAGCGCCGCGAGAACGCCATTATCTCCTGCTCGTGTGACATCCAGACAGTAAAATGCCAAATCATTTTCTGATAATGGCGCAATATCAAGAACCAGCCCTGGCCTGTCCGCGGTGACCAGCTGGCGATAGTGGATGCGGCAGCGCGATATTTCCTGCTGCACCGGAGGCTGTAGCTCCTGCAGCAGCCTGGAAGCGGCGTTTGGATCGCTGACCAGCGCATCCCAGTCCTCAAACAGCCGCTCCTCCTCTTCCACGCGCGAGCTGAACATGTGGGGATAGAGGCAGGCGTAGACCGTCTCACGCAGGCGGTTAAAATCTTTTACCGGCTTAAGCAGAACATCCTGCACGCCAAGACGCAGCGCCTTAGCAATATCCGCCATATTTTCCGTCGCAGAAATCATCAGAATCGGCATCTGCTCGCCCTGGTTACGCAGATACTCCACCAGCTGGAGCCCATTCATGCGCGGCATCGAGATATCGCAGATCATCAGGTCGGGCTTTGACTCGGCCATTTTTTGTAGTGCCTCAACGCCATCCTCAGCCTGCGCGGTCGTAGCGCCTAGCGAGGTTAGCCAGGAGTGCAAAAGAGTGCGGAAAACGGGCTCGTCTTCAACGATCAGAATTTGTTTCCCCGCCAATGGCTGCGTCATGATCTCTCCTCTGGCTGACGATAATTAAATATTGGCATGCATTTCACACTATCGCCTGTCAGAATTTACTGAAGTCTAAGTCAAGGGCGTCACGCCGAGGCGCGCACCAAAGGTAAAAGTTCATCCATCTTTTTTTCCACCGCCTGGTGACCGGCAGCAATCGCCTCACCGGCGCGATGAAAATCGAGAGTAGATATTTGTGGGCAAAAGGGCTGTAGCAGAATATCCGGTGGGTCCCCCGCCATACGGTTACGCTTCAGGCGATTTTCCAGCACCTGAATAGAGGTGGACATAATCTCCATTGCCGTAGGCGTAGCGGTGGTCGTCTGCCGGGAGGTCATTCCCGTCAGCCGCGCGCGCAGGCGCGAATGCCAGGAGAAATCTTTTTCATCTTCAGCTCGCGGCTTCTCGATAGACCATAAATCCTGCTGCATCAGATGCGCATCGTGCTGAAGATCGACGGCGATGACGATATCGGCCCCCAGCGCGCGCGTCAAAGAGACCGGGACGGGATTGACGACGGCGCCGTCTACCAGCCAGTAGCCATTGTGCATAACGGGCGACATCAGGCCGGGCATGCTGCAGGAGGCGCGTACCGCCAGATGCAAATCGCCTTCGGTAAACCACAGCTCGCGGCCGGTGCTCAGATTGGTCGCCACCGCCGCAAATCGGCGATCGCAGCGTTCAATTTCGGAGGTAGGCAGGACTTGTCGAAATTGATTGAATACCCGCTCCCCACGCAGCAGGCCTCCGCGACGCCAGGAGAGATCCATTAACCGCAGCACGTCCCAGTTGCTAAACGAGCATACCCATTTTTCCAGTACCGGAAGACGGTTGCAGGCGTAGACCGCGCCAACCAGCGATCCGATAGAGCATCCTGCAACAACGTCAATTTCAATACCTGCCCGCTGTAGCGCTTTAATCACGCCAATATGCGACCACCCTCGGGCAGCTCCCGCCCCTAAGGCCAGACCAATCTTAAGCTTTCTCATTATTACCGATACACATCCTTCCACCGCGAACATGGCATCATCGCCGCAGCTCAGTTAACATAAAACACTTTGGCGTCGATGCGCCGTCATTCTTTTTCCATGGAGGCCGCTTTGTCGCCATTATGTCCCTGTGGCAGCGCTCTGCAGTATAGCGCATGTTGCCAGCGTTATCTGGACGGCGCGCTGCCAGCGCCAGGCCCGTCACAGCTGATGCGATCCCGCTACAGCGCGTTTGTTATGAAAGATGCCGATTATCTGATTAAAACCTGGCATCCCTCTTGCCAGGCGCAGCAGTTCCGCGCGGATCTGGAGAGCGGTTTTGCCAAAACGCACTGGCTGGGCCTGACCGTCTTTGCCGCCGATGAGGGGCGGAATCCCGATGAAGGATTCGTCAGCTTTATTGCACGATTTAACGACGATAACCGTTCCGGCGTAATTATTGAACGTTCCAGATTCTTAAAAGAAAATGGACAGTGGTACTATATCGACGGCACGCGACCGCTGATTGGTCGTAACGACCCCTGCCCTTGTGGCTCAGGTAAAAAATTTAAAAAATGCTGCGGCCAATAAACCGGCGTCAGCAATAGCAAACACTACAGGATTTCCCCCGCGATGCATTCATTACAACGTAAAGTACTACGCACTATTTGCCCTGATCAGAAAGGACTCATCGCGCGTATCACCAACATTTGCTACAAGCACGAGCTGAACATCGTGCAGAACAACGAGTTTGTCGATCACCGAACCGGCCGCTTCTTTATGCGCACCGAGCTGGAAGGTATTTTCAATGATGCCATTCTGCTGGCCGATTTGGATAGCGCTCTGCCGGAGGGTTCGATTCGCGAGCTGACGCCTGCGGGTCGTCGTCGCGTGGTCATTCTGGTCACCAAAGAAGCGCACTGCCTCGGCGATCTGCTGATGAAGGCTAACTACGGAGGCCTGGATGTCGAGATTGCCGCGGTTATCGGTAACCACGAGACGCTACGTACGCTGGTTGAGCGCTTTGATATTCCGTTCCAGCTGGTCAGCCATGAAGGCCTGACGCGTGAGGAGCACGATAAGCAGATGGGCGATGCTATCGAAGCGTTAGCGCCGGACTATGTGGTGCTGGCGAAATATATGCGCGTGCTGACGCCAGAGTTCGTTTCCCGCTTCCCGAACCAGATTATCAATATCCATCACTCGTTCCTGCCAGCCTTTATTGGCGCACGTCCGTATCATCAGGCCTACGAGCGCGGTGTGAAAATCATCGGCGCCACCGCGCACTATGTGAACGATAATTTGGATGAAGGCCCGATCATCATGCAGGACGTAATTCATGTCGATCACACCTACACCGCGGAAGATATGATGCGCGCCGGACGCGATGTTGAGAAGAACGTGCTGAGTCGCGCCCTGTATCAGGTGCTGGCGCAGCGCGTGTTCGTTTACGGCAACCGAACGATTATTCTTTAATCGATAGATAAATTAGCTGGTTAGCTTTGCGTCTTTGCGCGCAAAAAGCAGGCAACCAGTTTATTTTTATCAACGGAATGCTTTACAGGGGCGCGTCATTTGGTATGATGCGCCCCGCTTCCCCAGAAGGAAGCAGGCCAGTATTAGCATTACCCCGTGGTGGGGTTCCCGAGCGTTCATAAGGGAGTTGACTGCAAATCTGCGGTCGTCGACTTTAAGGTTCGACTCGAGCGAAAGTGAGAGAACGTTGCCGCAGGCAACGGCCCGAAGGGTGAGGAGCTTCAGCTCCGAATAATCCTTCCTCCTGTCGAATGCAAGCAATGAATATACCCGTGGTGGGGTTCCCGAGCGGCCAAAGGGAGCAGACTGTAAATCTGCCGTCATCGACTTCGAAGGTTCGAATCCTTCCCCCACCACCATTGTTCACTTTGCTGAATAGCTACAATTTGATTTTACCCCTGGTGG
This sequence comes from Klebsiella sp. Ech2A, assembly GCF_030078455.1. Lineage (NCBI taxonomy): Bacteria > Pseudomonadati > Pseudomonadota > Gammaproteobacteria > Enterobacterales > Enterobacteriaceae > Klebsiella > Klebsiella sp. Ech2A. The sequence continues at coordinate 22,996 of NZ_JAQGFU010000055.1, forward strand.
GGTTCCCGAGCGGCCAAAGGGAGCAGACTGTAAATCTGCCGTCATCGACTTCGAAGGTTCGAATCCTTCCCCCACCACCATCACTTCCTGATATCTCATCACCCCCAAACAAACACCAGCGTCGCACATTCTGCCCATCCGGGAAGGATGAGAAGCTTCGACTAAGGTTCGACTCGAGCGTCAGCGAGAGAACGTTGCCGCAGGCAACGGCCCGAAGGGTGAGCAGCTTTAGCTGCGAATAATCCTTCCCCCACCACCATCACTTCCCGATATCCCGTTACTCCTCAAACAAATACCAGCGTCGCACATTCTGCCCATCCGGGAAGGATGAGAAGCTTCGACTAAGGTTCGACTCGAGCGTTAGCTAAGCATCCCTACCAGGACGTAGACGCCCTCATCCGGGATAGCGCTACATCGGCGGCAGACGGCGCGCTACCGGCGAGCTTTTTACTATCGAGGTGTTGCACTGGGCGTGTTCTGCCAGGCCATCCAGTAGGGTATCAAGCTGCGCAATATCCCGCACAACGAGGCGCATCACAAAGCAATCTTCCCCCGTGACCTTGTCACATTCGATGCATTCCGGCATCGCCTGAATGTATTTATCCACTTTCTGCAGCAGCCCTGGCAAGGGTCTGACGCGCACCAACGCCTGCAGGCTGTAGCCCAGCGCGGCCAGATTAATCCGGGCGCCATATCCCTGAATCACCCCGCGCTCTTCCAGACGCTTCACCCGCTCGGCGGTACTGGGCGAGGTCAGCCCTACCCGCCCGCTCAGCACCTTTAGCGATATGCGCGCATCTTCCGCCAGACAGGCCAGAATGGCGCGATCGGTATTATCAATTAAGTGTTCCACTCTTTTTACCTGCTAAATAAAAGCGATATCAGGTTTTCACCTTAGATCATGCATATCAACCTGTCATCTGATTAACGACAATAGCGATACGCAAACGGAGGTAGAAAAATGAAACATACGGTGACGTGCGTCTGGCAAATGAGCCTGGCGATGATAATTTCGGGTTCGATTGGCGCATTTGTTTTACTCTCCGGTTTGCCGGTGATCGACGTTGTCTTCTGGCGCTGCCTCATTGGCGCGCTGACCTTAGCGGGCTTCATCACTCTCAGCCGACAGCCCTTTAGTCAGCTCACGCAGCTCACGCTGCTGCTGGCGATCCTCGGAGGCGTCGGCCTGGTCGTTAACTGGCTGCTGCTTTTTGCCGCTTACGCCCGAATTTCTATAGGCATGGCCACCGTCGTTTATAACACCCAGCCGTTTATGCTGGTATTGATGGGGATGCTGGCCGGCGAGCGGGTTGCGCTGATTAAATGGGGATGGCTGGCGCTGGCCTTTTTCGGCGTGGTGGTGCTGCTCTCCAGCGAGCTGATGCAGGCGCACGGCGGCCAGCTGGCGGCGGGTATTGCGCTGGCCCTTGGCGCCGCTTTTTTTTATGCGCTAACGGCGATGATCGCCCGCAAGCTGCGCCCGCTCCCGCCCCAGCATATTGCCTTTATTCAGGTTATCGTCGGGACCATTATGCTGCTGCCGCTGGTTCACCGCCCCGATTTTAGCGCTGCGTTCCCCTGGCGATACCTGCTGATTCTCGGCGTTGTGCATACCGGTATCATGTACCAGCTGCTCTACAGCGCGATCCAGAAGCTGCCTACGCCAGCGATCGGCTCACTCTCCTTTATCTATCCGATTGTGGCGATCGTGGTCGACTATCTGCTCTTCGACCATGCGCTGGCGCCAGTGCAGCTGGCCGGAGGCGCGCTGATCCTGCTGGCGGCGGCGGGAAATAATCTGGGCTGGGGTGATGGGCTGGCGCTGAGCAATAAAAAACCCCGCCGAAGCGGGGTTTGATACAACCGATAGCTGAACTAGCGACGAGCGCGAACAATCTGATATTTGCGCGTCAGGTACTCTACCGGCGCGCTCCAGATATGCACCAGGCGGGAGAACGGGAACAGCAGGAACATCGTCATCCCCAGCACCAGGTGCAGGCGGAACACAAACGCCACCCCGTCCAGATACTGTGACGCTCCGCCGTGGAAGGTCACCACCGACTGCGCCCAGCCTACCAGCTTAAGCATTTCACTACCGTCCATATGCTGCGCCGAGAATGGGATCGTCAGCAGACCCAGCGCGCACTGAACGAGCAGCAGCGAGAGGATCAGGATATCCGCGGTAGTGGTGGTTGCCCGCACGCGCGGGCTGAACAGGCGACGCTTGAGCAGCAGCACGCCGCCGACCAGGCACATC
>NZ_JAQGFU010000056.1:0-24968 GCF_030078455.1 Klebsiella sp. Ech2A
GGATGTCCGCGGCGGTGGCGATTTCGCACCCGAGATCGTCGGCCGTCCCGGCCGGCAGCGCCAGATCGACTTCCCCTTCAACAAGCTGGAAACCCAGCAGCTGTAAGGCATCCAGCCGTTCGGTATCCTCCGCCGCAATCTTCGCCTGCAGCCGCGACCAGCCGGCCAGCGCCTGGCTGGTCAGCGGCGGGGCATCGTCGCGAAAGCGCACGATCGCGCTATTAACGCCAAAGAAGCGATTTTCCCACTCCAGGGGTTCAATACTGGCGCGGACGGACACGGACGAGATCCAGTAAGTATTGGCCATAGCCGGAGCCAGGGATCGGGCCCTGGTTCATACCGGTGACCAGAATCGTTCTCACCGCCATACCCCTTTGGTATCGACGATAAATGCCTGGGTTACGCTATCGCCGCCGATCGCTTTAAACTCATGGTGATCGACCAGCATCACCAGCACATCGGCGTTTGCCAGAGCATCGCTCAGCGATGCCAGGGTGCACAGACCCTCGAGCTTCTTCGGCAGCTGGTGAATATTAGGTTCAACAACCAGCGTTTCGCCGCTGTGCCAGGCTGCAATTTGCATGGCGATAGCCATCGCCGGGCTTTCGCGCAGATCGTCGATGTTCGGCTTGAAGGCCAGGCCAAAGCAGGCAATTTTCAGCTCACTGGCGCGTCGGTTGCTGGCGGCAAGACACTCGGCCACCCGCGCCTTCACCTGCTCGATAACCCATTCCGGCTTATGGTCGTTGACCTCACGCGCGGTGCGGATCAGCCGCGCCTGCTGCGGATTTTGCGCCACGATAAACCACGGATCGACCGCGATACAGTGGCCGCCAACGCCCGGCCCCGGCTGCAGAATATTGACGCGCGGATGGCGGTTCGCCAGGCGAATCAGCTCCCAGACGTTAATTTCCTGCTCGGCGCAGATCAGCGACAGTTCGTTCGCAAAGGCGATATTGACGTCGCGGAAGCTGTTTTCGGTCAGCTTGCACATCTCTGCGGTGCGGGAGTTGGTCACCACGCACTCGCCTTCGAGGAAAATTTTATACAGCTCGCTGGCGCGGGCAGAACAGACCGGGGACATACCGCCAATCACGCGGTCGTTTTTAATCAGCTCAACCATCACCTGGCCCGGCAGCACGCGTTCCGGGCAGTAGGCGATATTGACGTCCGCCGCCTCGCCTGCCTGCTGCGGGAAGCTCAGATCGGGACGCAGCTCGGCCAGCCAGCCCGCCATCAGCTCCGTCGCCCCGACGGGAGAGGTGGACTCAAGGATAACCAAAGCCCCCTTCTTCAGCACCGGCGCGATTGATTTTGCCGCCGACTCGACGAAGACCATGTCCGGCTCGTGCAGATCCTTAAACGGTGTCGGTACGGCAATCAGATAGGCGTCCGCTTCCACCGGGACGGTGGTGGCGCTTAAATAGTCCTGCTCGACCGCGGTCTTAACCACGCTGGCCAAATCCGGTTCCACGATATGAATCTCGCCGCGGTTGATGGTCTCCACGGCGTGCTGGTTAACATCAACGCCGACCACGCGCTTTTGCCGGGAGGCGAACGCGGCAGCGGTTGGCAAACCGATATACCCAAGGCCAATCACTGAAATGGTAGAAAAACTCATAGCGTTACCCGATTATTTTTAAGTGCGGTCACAATGCGGCTACATGCCTGTCCATCGCCGTAGGGGTTATGCGCCCGGCTCATCGCCTGGTATGCGGCATCGTTGTTCAGCAGATTCGTGACTTCCGCGACGATGCGCTGGCTATCGGTACCGACCAACGTAACGGTGCCTGCGGCTACCGCTTCCGGCCGTTCCGTCATCTCGCGCATCACCAGAACCGGCTTGCCCAGCGAAGGGGCTTCTTCCTGAATACCGCCGGAGTCGGTGAGGATCAGCCATGCGCGATCCATCAGCCAGACAAACGGCAGGTAATCCTGGGGTTCGATCAAAATCACGTTATCAACATGACCAAGAATGCGGTTTACCGGCTCGCTGACGTTTGGGTTCAGGTGCACCGGATAGACAATTTGTACATCGGGATGGCTGGCCGCAATTTCCGCCAGCGCGTGGCAGATCTGCTCAAACCCGCGGCCGAAGCTTTCGCGACGGTGGCCGGTGACCAGGATCATCTTCTTTCCGTTAGCCAGGAACGGATAGCGCTGCGTCAGCTCGATGCGCAGCGCCTCATCGCCCAATACGCGATCGCGAACCCAGAACAGCGCATCGATAACCGTATTGCCGGTGACCGTGATGTGGCTATCGGCAACGTTCTCCCGCAGCAGGTTCTGCCGCGAGGTCTCCGTCGGCGCAAAATGCCAGGTTGCCAGCCGCCCGGTTAACGTCCGGTTACCCTCTTCCGGCCACGGCGAACTGAGATCGCCGGTGCGCAGTCCCGCCTCAACGTGCCCCACCGGGATTCGCTGATAGAAAGCGGCGAGGCTCGCCGCCATCGTGGTGGTGGTATCGCCATGCACCAGCACAACGTCAGGCTTAAACGACTCGAGAACCGGCTTCAGCCCTTCAAGGATGCGGCAGGTAATCTCCGTCAGGCCCTGACCCGGCTGCATGATATTCAGGTCGTAATCCGGAACAATAGCAAACAGCTTCAGCACCTGATCGAGCATCTCCCGATGCTGCGCGGTGACGCATACTTTTGCCTCAAAATGAGGGTCCCTGGCCAGCGCATGAACCAGCGGTGCCATTTTGATGGCTTCGGGTCTTGTGCCAAATACAGTTAGTACTTTCACATCGATTCTCTTCGATTAGGTGATGAAGTCCGCATGACCGTCATCACAGGCCGCTTTCACTGGATACGACGTCGCGATAGCGCCACGCCTGCGCCGATGAGCGCGCCCACAATCCCCCACATCACCATCAGAAATACGCGGCGCGGGCTATCGCGTTTTACAGGTTCTTCCGGCGTACGCAAATACCGGTAAGTCTGAAAACGCGGATCTAATGTCGGCCCGACGTTCAGGGTATTCAGCATCGCGCGGCTCTGGTCATAGTCAAGGTCGTATTCCGGACCTACCGCCTGCAGATTTTCCAACCGCGCCTGCAGCATCGGCCTGCCGAGTAAAAACAGCTCGGAATCCGGCAGCTGATCGGCAGGAATATCGGTCTCACTGCGGGAAATATTATGCTGCTGGGCGATTTTCAGCGCCTGTTCCACGCTATGGGTACGGCGGTTGAAAATCTCACGCGCAACCTCTTCCTGACGCTTAACCTGCGCTTTCATCTGCACGGTACGTGCCGCCCAGGCACCCTTGAGCTCGTCATTCAGGTGGCCCGCCGCGCGCTGGCTGGCAAACGCCACGTACTGACGCAGCAGATTATTGGCATCCGGCGCGGTCTCGGCCGTCAGCTTGACGCTATCGTTGGTATTCTTTACCGCATCACCCGGCATAAACTGAATATTGTTAATCAGATCGTCCAGCAGCGCGGCATCGGCGCGAGAATTACCCGACTGGCGCTGTTTGTAATAGTCGGTTTGCAGCCAGAAATCACGCCGGGTATCCCAGGACCCCTGCTGCATGATGAACTCTTTGTAGGCGTCATCCATTGCCGAAGGCTGATCGACCGAAACCAGATTGGCTTTGATATCGAGATTGCGTAAAAACTGCTGTTGCGAGTAGTAGCTGCCCAGCATATTTACGGTTGGTCGGTCGGTAATTGCCGTCGCGCTCCACTCCTGGCGAGCGAAAAAGGCATAAACCAGTACGATCAGCGCAAACAGCACGGCCATCCCTGCTATCCAAATTTTCCCTGCCCATAAGGCGCGAAACAGCCCGCGAATATCCAGCTCATTCTCAACGTTCACTGCTTGTGCTCCCGGTAATGGTTGAGTCATCACGTCCCCAGTTTACTTGGTTAATTTTGGATTGTTGCTGCTGTGTCGCCGTATTCTGCGTCTGATGCGCTTAACCAGGCGCGCCACTTTCCAGGCGCGTTTAATGCAGTAGCCGTAAAGGAAGAAGGCTAACAAAAAGAGTATTAACATCACCCATTCAGGAACGATACGGGTATATTCCGCCACCACCCCTACCAGCGCCAGTAAAGCGGCGGCCAGCGTGATCAGGACGAATGCCTGCCGGGAAGTAAACCCAGCGCGCATGATCAAATGATGAATGTGCTGGCGGTCCGGAGAGAACGGACTCATGCCCTTGCGCAGGCGACGATACATAATCGCCACCATATCCATCAACGGAATCGCAATAATCCACAGCGCGGTTACCGGGCTAATGGGATGCGTTTTACCCTGCGTGGTTTCCAGCAGGATCCAAATAATGGTGAAGCCAATCATGGTGCTGCCGGCATCGCCCATAAAGACCTTATAGCGACGGCCAAGCACACCGAGGTTAAGTAAAATATAGGGCAGAATGGCGGCAATCATCGCAAAACACCACATTGCCAGGCTGTACTGGCCATCAAACCACAGGATGATGCCCGTTGCCGCAAAGGAGACCGATGACAGACCGCCGAGCAGGCCGTCAATGCCATCAACCATATTAAAGGCGTTAATTGCCGCCCAAACGGCAAAAAGAGTGAGGAAGAAACCGAAGGGGCCGAGCACCAGCTCCCATGAGCCAAAAATAAAACCGAGGCTGCTAAGATGCAGGTTTCCTGCCATCATCATGACGACGGCAATGGCGGCCTGCATAACCGCACGAATTTTTACGCTGATATCAAATCGGTCATCCAGCGCGCCGACCAGGACCAGAATACCGGCGCACGCCAGGTACAGCGAAGCATGGGGAATGTAATAATCTGCGATCGCAAACGTAAAACAAATACCCGCGTAAACTGAGATGCCACCCACTAACGGAACCAGACCCTGATGCCGTTTTCGATAGTTAGGCTTATCGACTAACCCAACCTTTTTTGCCGCCTTGCGAGCCACAAATATAAAAAGGGTAGTGAATAAGAAAATACTGATTAATTCAGTAATAGCAGTGAGTAAATTCACAACGCATGTGCTCTCAGCATGGTTAATCCGGGAAGTATAACGACGATGTCTCAACTCCTGAAGGGGTAATGCAGATCATTACAAATTTATTGTATAGATTTTAGTCTGTTAAAGTTATCTCTGCCAGGAGAAGCGCGCTCATCATACGATAATAACCGCTCCGATTTCCCTTTCTGGATCATACAAATCCCAAAAACAAAACGCCACGCGGTTGCGTGGCGTTTTTCAGCTTTTTTAAACTTACGAACGCTTCATCATGTCGAAGAAGTCATCGTTAGTTTTGGTCATAGCCAGCTTGTTGATGAGGAACTCCATCGCGTCGATTTCACCCATCGGATGGATGATTTTGCGCAGGATCCACATCTTCTGCAGCTCTTCCTGAGTGGTGAGCAGCTCTTCTTTACGCGTACCGGAACGGTTGTAATCGATAGCCGGGAAGACGCGTTTTTCTGCGATCTTACGCGAGAGGTGCAGCTCCATGTTACCGGTGCCTTTAAACTCTTCGTAGATAACTTCGTCCATCTTGGAGCCGGTGTCGATCAGCGCCGTAGCGATGATAGTCAGGCTGCCGCCCTCTTCGACGTTACGCGCAGCACCGAAGAAACGCTTCGGACGGTGCAGGGCGTTCGCATCCACACCACCGGTCAGAACTTTACCGGAAGCCGGTACGACGGTGTTGTAGGCGCGAGCCAGACGGGTGATGGAGTCGAGCAGAATGATAACGTCTTTCTTATGCTCAACCAGGCGCTTGGCCTTCTCGATAACCATCTCGGCAACCTGAACGTGGCGGGATGCAGGTTCGTCAAAGGTAGAAGCAACAACTTCACCTTTAACCAGACGCTGCATCTCGGTCACTTCTTCCGGACGTTCGTCGATCAGCAGGACCATCAGCACGCAGTCAGGATGGTTGTAAGCGATGCTCTGCGCAATATTCTGCAGCAGCATCGTTTTACCGGCTTTCGGCGGAGCAACAATCAGACCACGCTGACCGCGACCGATCGGCGAAGCCAGATCCAGGACGCGAGCGGTTAAGTCTTCAGTCGAGCCGTTACCACGCTCCATACGCAGACGTGAGTTTGCGTGCAGCGGCGTTAAGTTCTCGAACAGGATCTTATTGCGCGCGTTTTCCGGCTTGTCGTAGTTAACTTCGTTGACTTTCAACAGCGCAAAGTAACGCTCACCCTCTTTAGGAGGACGAATCTTACCGGAAATGGTGTCACCAGTGCGAAGGTTGAAACGGCGGATTTGGCTAGGGGATACGTAGATGTCGTCGGGACCGGCGAGGTAGGAGCTGTCTGCGGAGCGGAGGAAACCAAATCCATCCTGCAGTATCTCCAGTACGCCATCGCCAAAGATATCTTCGCCACTCTTCGAATGCTGCTTGAGGATGGCAAAAATAATATCCTGCTTACGCATACGGGCCAGGTTTTCCAGCCCCATATTTTCGCCGAGAGTAATCAGCTCAGAAACCGGCGTATTCTTTAATTCGGTAAGATTCATAATGGTGTGGGTTCTTAAACTCGGGGTAGAACTCGAACTTCATGTTGTGAATGGTATGGCAGGAACATCCATGCCTGTTAGCGGCCTACATCTCGTGTCTGTACGTTGCCTGGTCACAGGAAAGAACGCAGAGCTGAAACGACAAAACGGAATGAGTGATAAGCCCGGAATTTTTAGCTTCACGCGCATTTCTGCGGGATGCTTCGGGTAAAGCAAGATTCAAACAATAAAGGTATGTTTAAAACGAAGTCTGAAGTTAACTTAGCACGACTCAAGCCGGGCGTCCAGAGTTCCGCAAAAAATAGGAATCCGGACGCCGGAACGACAAACTGCTTACGCCAGATTGGCGTCGAGGAAGTCTTTCAGCTGGCCTTTAGACAGTGCGCCAACTTTGGTTGCCGCTACTTCGCCGTTTTTAAACAGCAGCAGAGTCGGGATGCCGCGGATGCCGTATTTCGGCGCGGTGCCCGGGTTCTGATCGATGTTCAGTTTCGCAACGGTCAGCTTGCCCTCATACTCGCCAGCGATCTCATCCAGAATCGGGGCGATCATTTTGCACGGACCACACCACTCTGCCCAGAAATCGACGAGGATTAGCCCGTCAGCCTTGAGTACGTCCGTGTCAAAACTGTCGTCAGTCAGGTGAATAATTTTATCGCTCATATTTAACTCCACAGGAATAAGCCTGGTGTGCTGGTGTCGCAGACATCAACGACGCGTTAATGCTACGTTATACACGTTATCCTTCAGGATGCCTCTGTAACTGACAGCCTGTGCGGCCCGGTCCATCATGGACCTCGCCGCGCAGGAGTCAAAGCAAACCGTGTTGAAACCCGTTACCGCCAGATTATTCACCGCCGGTCCGCTTAGTAGTCTAAGCTTTCGAGGATTCATTCGGTTGCCGCAGAGCACCTTCAGTAATTTCGCGTATAGCCAACGAAAGGTTGACGTTATTTCAACGGATACGCTTTCTTAATGCAATAGTTAGCTGATATTCTACCACACTATGAGCAAAACACATTTAACAGAACAGAAGTTTTCCGACTTCGCCCTGCACCCGGCAGTTATCGAAGCCCTTGAAAAGAAAGGGTTTCATAATTGTACGCCCATTCAGGCACTCGCTCTTCCGCTAACGCTGGAAGGTCGAGACGTCGCCGGGCAGGCGCAAACCGGTACCGGTAAAACGATGGCGTTTCTGACGTCAACGTTTCATTATCTTCTCTCTCACCCGGCTATCGCTGACCGCCAGGTCAACCAGCCGCGTGCGCTGATCATGGCGCCAACGCGCGAGCTGGCGGTACAGATCCATGCTGACGCAGAACCGCTGGCGCAGGCCACCGGCCTGAAGCTCGGTCTGGCGTACGGCGGCGATGGCTACGACAAGCAGCTGAAAGTGCTGGAGAGCGGCGTCGACATTCTGATCGGGACGACCGGTCGTCTTATCGACTACGCCAAACAAAATCATATCAACCTTGGCGCTATTCAGGTTGTCGTCCTCGACGAAGCCGATCGCATGTACGACCTCGGCTTTATTAAAGATATCCGCTGGCTGTTCCGTCGTATGCCGCAGGCTAACCAGCGCCTGAACATGCTGTTCTCCGCCACCCTTTCCTACCGGGTCCGCGAACTGGCGTTTGAGCAGATGAACAACGCCGAATACGTTGAAGTCGAACCAGAACAGAAAACGGGTCACCGTATTAAGGAAGAGCTGTTCTATCCTTCCAACGTAGAGAAAATGCGCCTGCTGCAGACGCTGATCGAAGAAGAGTGGCCGGATCGCGCCATTATCTTCGCCAACACCAAGCATCGCTGTGAAGATATCTGGGGCCACCTCGCCGCGGACGGTCATCGCGTTGGCCTGTTGACCGGCGACGTCGCGCAGAAAAAACGCCTGCGTATCCTCGAAGAGTTTACCCGTGGCGATATTGATATTCTGGTTGCAACGGACGTTGCGGCACGCGGTCTGCATATCCCGGCCGTCACCCACGTCTTTAACTTCGACCTGCCGGACGACTGCGAAGACTACGTACACCGCATTGGCCGTACCGGTCGTGCTGGCGCCAGCGGCCACTCCATCAGCCTGGCCTGTGAAGAGTACGCGCTGAACCTGCCGGCGATTGAAACCTACATCGGGCACTCAATCCCGGTAAGCAAGTACAACCCAGACGTGCTGATGACCGATCTGCCGCGGCCGCTGCGCCTGGCGCGTCCACGCACGGGCAACGGCCCGCGCCGCAACGGACCGCCTCGCAATCGCCGTCGTTCAGGCTAGTAAAGTATGTCATACACAAAATCGTTCGGGATGCATCAAGGCGCAAGGTTAGCGAATCCCGAATGACTTACTTTAGTAAGTGGTTCGGGTGACAAATCTGTGTCTGACGGATTTGAACGCTGCTTGCAGCGGCCCCATCGGGGTGAGTCCCTGGGATGGGCCGAATAAGCACGCTACTTTCGCAGAGGCAATTTGAAGGATGAAGTGTATGAGTTCCACCTCGCTTTATGCAGCTATAGATCTTGGCTCTAATAGCTTTCATATGTTGGTTGTTCGCGAGGTGGCCGGGAGCATTCAGACTCTCAGCCGTATCAAGCGCAAAGTGCGGCTTGCCGCGGGCCTGAATAGCGACAACGCGCTCTCCGCGGAAGCGATGGAGCGCGGCTGGCAGTGCTTACGGCTGTTCGCCGAGCGCCTGCAGGATATCCCCCCGGCGCAAATCCGCGTCGTCGCGACCGCAACGCTGCGTTTGGCGGTTAATGCCGATGAGTTTCTGGCTAAGGCCAGAGATATTCTCGGCTGCCCGGTGCAGGTCATTAGCGGCGAGGAAGAAGCGCGCCTGATTTATCAGGGCGTAGCGCATACCACCGGCGGTGAAGACCAGCGTCTGGTGGTCGATATCGGCGGGGCCAGTACCGAACTGGTCACCGGAACCGGCGCGCAAACCACCTCTCTTTTTAGCCTGGCGATGGGCTGCGTCACCTGGCTGGAACGCTACTTCGCCGATCGTAACCTCACGAAAGACAACTTCGAACTCGCTGAAAATGCGGCGCGCGAAGTCCTGCGGCCTATCACCGATACGCTGAACTATCACGGCTGGAAAGTGTGCGTCGGCGCCTCGGGTACCGTTCAGGCGCTGCAGGAAATCATGATGGCGCAGGGCATGGATGAGCGCATTACGCTGGCTAAACTCCAGCAGCTCAAGCAGCGGGCAATTCAGTGCGGGCGTCTGGAAGAGCTTGAAATTGAAGGCCTGACCCTCGAGCGAGCGTTAGTTTTCCCCAGCGGTTTAGCCATTCTCATCGCTATATTTAGCGAGCTGAATATTCGCTGCATGACCCTGGCCGGCGGCGCGCTGCGCGAAGGCCTGGTTTACGGCATGCTGCACCTGGCGGTCGATCAGGATATTCGTAGCCGAACGCTGCGTAATATTCAGCGCCGCTTTATGATCGATACCGAGCAGGCTCAGCGCGTCGCCCGTCTGGCGGCAGACCTGGTGAGCCAGCTGGATAGCTACTGGGAGCTGGAGCCGCTTAGCCGCGACCTGCTGGTCAGCGCCTGCGCCCTGCATGAGATTGGCCTGAGCGTTGATTTTAAGTCCGCTCCGCAGCACGCGGCCTACCTGGTGCGCAATCTCGATCTTCCCGGCTTCACGCCGGCGCAGAAAAAGCTGCTCGCCACGCTGCTGCTCAACCAAACCAACGCGGTCGATCTCTCTTCGCTCCACCAGCAGAACGCGGTCAAGCCTCGGGTTGCGGAGCATTTATGCCGCCTGCTGCGTCTGGCTATTCTGTTTGCCAGCCGCCGTCGGGACGATCTGCTGCCGTCCGTCACCCTGACCGCCGAGGATGAAAAGCTGATGCTGAGGCTGCCGGAAGGCTGGCTGGAAAACCATCCGCTAGGCAGCGAGATGGTTGAGCAAGAGTGCCAGTGGCAAAGCTATGTCCACTGGGCCTTAGAAGTCGTCTGATACCGGGGCGAGCGCGCTACTTTCCTTTCGCCTTTGCCAACATCGCCCGGATGTTGGCGACGTTGGCCTGTCCTTTGTGCATCCGCTCTTCCGCCGAGATAACCTTGCGCTCCTGCTCCCAGATGAGATCGTCCTGCGGGAGCTCCAGCAGAAAGCGGCTTGGCTCCGGACGCACCAGCTCGCCGTACTGGCGGCGCTCTTTACACAGCGTAAACGTCAGCTCTTTCTGCGCCCGGGTGATGCCCACGTAAGCCAGCCGGCGCTCCTCATCGACGTTATCTTCTTCAATACTGCTCTGGTGCGGCAGCAGCCCCTCTTCCATGCCAACCAGATAGACGTACGGAAACTCCAGCCCCTTCGAAGCGTGCAGAGTCATCAGCTGAACCTGATCCAGCTCCTCGTCTGATTCGCCGCGCTCCATCATATCGCGCAGGGTAAAGCGGGTGACCACCTGGGTGAGCGTCATCGGCTCATCGATATCGCTGCCTTCCAGCATCTCGGTCATCCAGCTGAACAGCTGGTTGACGTTTTTCATCCGCATTTCCGCGGCCTTCGGGCCGGGCGACGTTTCATACAGCCAGGATTCATAGTCAATGCCGCGGATCAGATCGCGCACCGCAACAATCGGCTCGCTTTCCGCCAGCCGCTGGACTTCGGCCAGCCACTGCGTAAAGCCGGTGAGCGAATCATAGCCGCGTCCGGTCAGCGTCTGGGTGAGGCCCATATCAAAGCTGGCGGTAAACAGGCTTTTGTTGCGGGTCATCGCCCACTCGCCGAGCTTTTGCAGCGTTGCCGGGCCAATCTCCCGCCGCGGCGTATTGACGATGCGCAGGAACGCGCTGTCATCGTCCGGGTTGGTCAACACCCGCAGGTAGGCCAGCAGGTCTTTGATCTCCGGACGGGAGAAGAATGAGGTGCCGCCTGAAATTTTGTAGGGGATGCGGTTTTGCATCAGCATTTTTTCAAACACCCGCGACTGATGGTTGCCGCGGTAGAGGATCGCATAATCCTTGTACTGGGTTTTATTGATAAAGTGGTGAGCAATCAGCTCCCCTGTCACCCGCTCCGCTTCGTGCTCTTCATTATTGGCGGAGAGAACTTTCAGCTCGACGCCGTAGCCCAGCTCGGAAAAGAGGCGCTTCTCAAACACGTGCGGGTTATTGGCGATCAGAATATTTGCCGCTTTGAGTATCCGGCCGGAAGAGCGGTAGTTCTGCTCCAGTTTGATGACCTGCAGCGCCGGGAAATCCTGGCTCAGCAGAACCAGGTTCTGCGGCCGCGCGCCGCGCCATGAGTAGATCGACTGATCGTCATCGCCCACCACCGTAAAGCGCGCCCGCTGTCCCACCAGCAGCTTCACCAGCTCATATTGGCTGGTGTTGGTGTCCTGATACTCATCCACCAGCAGGTAGCGGATCTTATTCTGCCAGCGCTCGCGGACCTCTTCATTACGCTGCAGCAGCAGGGTCGGCAGAAGGATCAGATCGTCGAAGTCCAGCACGTTGCAGGCTTTCATGTGCGCATCGTACAGCTCATAGCAATGGGCAAAGATCCGATCCCGCTCGCCCTGCGCGCTTGCCGCCGCCTGCGCCGGCGTGCGCAGATCGTTTTTCCAGTTGGAGATCGTCGAGATCAGCAGCTGAAGCACCACCTTGTCGTCTTCGATCAGCCCTTCGGTCAGATCCTTAAGCAAACCCACCTGGTCGGTATCGTCGAACAGGGAAAAGTTGGATTTCATCCCCAGCGCGGCATATTCGCGCTTAATAATGTCCAGCCCCAGCGTGTGGAAGGTGGAGATCATCAGGCCACGCGCCTCTTTGCGCCCTAGCGTTTGCCCGACGCGCTCTTTCATTTCGCGCGCCGCTTTGTTGGTAAAGGTCACCGCCGCGATATGGCGCGCCTGATAGCCGCAGACGCGGATCAGGTGCGCGATTTTATTGGTGATAACGCGGGTCTTACCGGAACCGGCGCCCGCCAGCACCAGGCACGGTCCGGTAACGAATTCGACGGCTTGTTGTTGGCCAGGGTTTAAACGCATGGGAGTCTTGCTCAATCTTCGAACGGGGTGAGGATTGTAGCAGAAAGCCGGGAGGAGATTTACCGGCTAATGGTAAAGTGTTGGCCACACCCGTCATCCTGAGAGCGAAACCATGGCAAAGTCCGCAGCGGCCCTGCACATCCTGGTCAAAGAAGAGAAGCTGGCGCAGGAGATCCTCGCCAAACTGGAACGCGGCATCAGCTTCGACCATCTGGCGAAGCGCTATTCACGCTGCCCCTCCGGGCGCAACGGCGGCGATTTAGGCGAGTTCCAACAGGGCACTATGGTTGGGCCGTTTGATAGCGCGGTCTTCTCCTGCCCGCTGCTGAAACCCTACGGCCCGGTCAAAACGCGCTTTGGCTACCACATCATTAAGGTGCTGTATCGCCGTTAACGCATGCTAATATTACGCCCTGATTCATCGCAACCTATCAAGGCACAATCATGGCTAAAACAGCGGCAGCAATGCACATCCTGGTGAAAGAAGAGAAGCTGGCACTCGACCTGCTGGAACAAATTAAAAACGGCGGCGATTTCGAGAAGCTGGCGAAGAAACACTCTACCTGCCCGTCAGGCAAAAAAGGCGGTCACCTGGGCGAATTCCGCCAGGGTCAGATGGTTCCGGCATTTGATAAAGTGGTCTTCTCCTGCCCGGTGCTGGAGCCGACTGGCCCGCTGCACACCCAGTTCGGTTATCACATCATTAAAGTGCTGTACCGTAACTAATGCATTAAAGCCTCTCTGGCGCAGAGAGGCTTTTCCCTTATTTCGCCTGCAGCGTTTTTTGTGCTTCATGCTTCATGACATGCATGCCGATAGCTGCCTGGAACACCTTAAACATCAGTCCGCTAATCAGCGTCGCGAAGGTGATGGTGATAAACGCCGTCATTACCCAGTCAACCAGCGCAAAGCCGCTGTTTAACAGCGCCGGGCGATACACCGCCATCCCGCCAAAGACCACCCAGTGGCTTAAGCAGTAGAAGCACTGAAACAGATGCCCCACCAGCGCATTCTTTTTTGCCGTCCACTCGCGAAATGAAGCAAACAGCTCCGTCTGCGTCACCGTTATCGAAATACTGCTGGCCGCCAGGGCAATCATCAGGCAGGTCGTTAAGGTAGCAATCATGAGTTATGGCCTTTGTCGTTGAAGTAGCTGATAAATTCGCCGCCGATATCCTGTAGCGTCAGGCTTTTAAAACGATCGAGGATCAGCGTTTGCGCATCGGCAAGCGTTGCCGACATCACCCGGTTGACCCCCTGCTCCACCAGGCATTGCGGGTTCTCGCTGCGGTTGCCCAGCGCAAACAGCGCCGGTTCACCTAATGCCGTGTAGATATCGTAAAGCGTAATCTCCGTCACCGGCCGACATAGCCGCCAGCCGCCGTGGTGCCCCTTAGTGGCACAGACAATGTTTTTTTCCCTGAGGCCGGCAAGCAGCTTGCGGATAAATGCCGGATTACCGTCAATAAAGGCGGCCATCTGCTCCGACGTCAGGGGCTTATCCATCTGCTCAAGGTGCAGCAGGATGTGCAGCGTTGCTGAGAATGAGTTATTTGTTTTCATGTAACTTACGATATTACATAAACGTCATGCTGCGCAATTCCCACCGATGAAATAAAACCAGAAATTTATACAACATTATGATAGTTAAGGTTTTTTATATTTTTACATTGCGTTATTGACCAAAATAAATCTTATGTTACTTTTAATATTACATGATTTATTACGTTAACGATGAGGTCGATATGCACAATCAGGAACAGACGCCGGAACAGTTTTGGGCATCGCATTACGACGCCATGTCTCCGCTCTCCAGTGGTATCCCCGGCAAAATTCTGCTGCGTTTTACCGAAGCATTAGCGCCGGGAAAAGCGCTGGAACTTGGCTGCGGGCGCGGAGACGATAGCGTCTGGCTGGCGAAAAAAGGCTGGCAGGTCACCGCCGTGGATTTATCCCCGCGGGCGCTGGAATACGCCGCAGGCAACGCCGAACGAGCTGCGGTCAGCGATCGTATTACCTTCACCCAATACGATCTCACCAAAGGTTTTCCTGAGGGTGAATTCGATCTGATTGTCGCCTCTTTTCTGGAATCGCCGCTCGCCTTCGATCGCCGCAGCATCTTCCGCGCCGCATTTGCCCACGTTGCGCCAGGAGGCATGCTGCTGATTACCTCCCACGCCAGGCCGCCGTCATGGTCAAAGCATGCCGATCGTCCATTCCAGTCGGCAAAAGAAGCCATCGCATCGCTTGAGCCGCTGCCTGAAGGTTGGGAGATCGTTTTCTGCGACGACGTTTCGCGCACGATGCGCGGGCCGGAAGGCGAGGAGGGAGAGGTATCGGATTCGGTGATTGCGCTAAGGCGTAAATAAACAGGCCCGGTAAGCGCAAGCGCTACCGGGCCTTTTGATGATTTGCCGGTCGATGCGGCCCGCGGGCCGCAGAACGACGGGGATTAACCTGCTACAGCGATACGTTTCATATCGGTCATGTAGCCGCGCAGCTTGTGGCCAACGCTTTCGATTGCGTGGCTGCGAATCGCTTCGTTCACATCGCGCAGCTGGGCGTTGTCTACGGCACCTTCGGCAATCGCTTTGCCCAGGTCGCCGGCCTGCAGCGTGGTCATGAACTCTTTCAGCAGCGGTACGCAAGCGTAGGAGAACAGGTAGTTACCGTACTCGGCGGTATCGGAGATAACCACGTTCATTTCATACAGACGCTTACGCGCGATGGTGTTGGCAATCAGCGGCAGCTCGTGCAGCGACTCATAGTATGCAGACTCTTCGATAATGCCGGATGCAACCATGGTTTCAAACGCCAGCTCAACGCCCGCTTTCACCATCGCGATCATCAGAACGCCTTTGTCGAAGTACTCCTGCTCGCCAATTTTACCTTCAAACTGCTCAGCGGTTTCGAACGCGGTTGCGCCGGTCTCTTCACGCCAGGTCAGCAGTTTCTTATCGTCGTTAGCCCAGTCAGCCATCATGCCGGAGGAGAATTCGCCGGAGATGATGTCATCCATATGCTTCTGGAACAGCGGCGCCATGATCTCTTTCAGCTGCTCTGACAGCGCGTAAGCACGCAGTTTCGCCGGGTTAGACAGACGGTCCATCATCAGGGTGATGCCGCCCTGCTTCAGCGCTTCGGTGATGGTTTCCCAGCCGAACTGAATCAGTTTTTCCGCGTATGCCGGGTCGGTACCTTCCGCCACCAGCTTATCGAAGCACAGCAGGGAACCCGCCTGCAGCATGCCGCAGAGGATGGTCTGCTCGCCCATCAGGTCAGATTTTACTTCCGCAACGAAGGAGGATTCCAGCACGCCAGCACGGTGGCCGCCGGTAGCCGCTGCCCACGCTTTCGCGATGGCCATGCCTTCACCTTTCGGGTCGTTTTCCGGGTGAACGGCGATCAGCGTAGGTACGCCGAAACCGCGTTTGTACTCTTCACGAACTTCGGTACCCGGGCACTTCGGCGCCACCATCACGACGGTGATGTCTTTGCGAACCTGCTCGCCAACTTCAACGATGTTAAAACCGTGGGAGTAGCCCAGCGCCGCGCCGTCTTTCATCAGCGGCTGTACGGAACGAACAACGTCAGAGTGCTGTTTGTCCGGCGTCAGGTTAACAACCAGGTCGGCCTGCGGGATCAGATCTTCATAGGTGCCGACCGTAAAGCCGTTTTCGGTCGCTTTACGCCAGGAAGCGCGCTTTTCTGCAATCGCTTCTTTACGCAGAGCGTAGGAGATATCCAGACCGGAGTCGCGCATGTTCAGGCCCTGGTTCAGACCCTGGGCGCCGCAGCCGACGATGACCACTTTTTTACCCTGAAGGTAGCTCGCGCCATCGGCGAATTCTTCGCGCGCCATAAAGCGACATTTGCCCAGCTGTGCCAGCTGCTGGCGCAGGTTCAGTGTATTAAAGTAGTTAGCCATGGTGATGTACTCCGTGATGTTGCGTGTCTTATTGTTCGGTTCGCTTTTGCGAGAATGAACTTACTATATGACAGGAAATTCATTGCGGAAATTGATATATTCACAACGTAATGTTGCAATATCTGCAATATAAAATCGTGGAGTGCGGCCCGTGGATTTACGCGATCTGAAAACCTTCCTGCACCTGGCCGAAAGCCGTCATTTTGGCCGCAGCGCGCGGGCCATGCACGTTAGTCCCTCGACCCTTTCGCGGCAGATCCAGCGCCTGGAAGAGGACCTCGGCCAGCCGCTGTTCGTGCGCGATAACCGCACCGTAACGCTAACCGAAGCGGGCGAAGAGCTGCGCCTTTTCGCCCAGCAGACCCTGCTGCAGTATCAGCAGCTGCGCCACGCTATCGACCAGCAGGGGCCATCGCTCTCCGGCGAGCTGCATATCTTCTGCTCCGTGACTGCGGCCTATAGCCATCTGCCGCCGATTCTCGATCGCTTTCGCGCCGCCCATCCTTCGGTGGAGATCAAGCTTTCGACCGGCGATGCCGCCGACGCGATGGAGAAGGTCGTCACCGGCGAGGCGGACCTGGCCATTGCCGGGAAGCCGGAAACGCTGCCCGGCTCGGTGGCCTTCTCGATGCTGGAAAATCTGGCGGTGGTGCTGATCGCCCCGGCCTTAGCCTGCCCGGTGCGTAACCAGGTCAGCCAGGAGCAGCCCGACTGGTCGACCGTGCCGTTTATCATGGCCGATCAGGGGCCGGTACGTCGGCGCATTGAGCTGTGGTTCCGGCGGCATAAAATCAGCAATCCGTCGATTTATGCCACCGTGGGCGGCCACGAGGCGATGGTTTCCATGGTCGCCCTCGGCTGCGGCGTCGCGCTCCTGCCAGAGGTGGTGCTGGAGAATAGCCCGGAACCGGTGCGCAACCGGGTGATGATTTTAGAGCGCAGCGATGAGAAGACGCCTTTTGAGCTCGGCGTATGCGCACAAAAAAAGCGGCTGTATGAGCCGCTTATCGATGCGTTCTGGTCGATTTTACCCAATCCGGGCCACTAGCCGGCGAGGAAAAAGCGGAATGCCGGATTGTGCGTTTCGTCGTGGCAATCGTAGCCCAGCTCATGCAGTCGGGTTTCAAAATCCGGCTCATGATCGCCCAGCTCAAAGCCCGCCAGTACCCGGCCATAGTCGGTGCCGTGGCTGCGGTAGTGGAACAGAGAGATGTTCCAGTGGGTACCCAGCGTATGCAGGAACTTGAGCAGCGCACCCGGTGATTCCGGGAACTCGAAGCTAAACAGGCGCTCCTGCAGCGGCTTCGACGGACGCCCGCCGACCATGTAGCGCACGTGGAGCTTAGCCATTTCGTCATCGGAGAGATCGACGACGCTATAGCCCCCCTCGTGCAGCAGGTCCAGAATCTCTTTACGCTCTTCCAGCCCGCGGCTCAGGCGAACGCCGACAAAAATGCAGGCATCTTTGGCATCCGCAAAGCGATAGTTGAACTCGGTAACCGAACGACCGCCCAGCAGCTGGCAGAACTTCAGGAAGCTGCCCTTCTCTTCCGGGATAGTCACCGCCAGCAGCGCCTCGCGCTGCTCGCCCAGCTCACAGCGTTCGGAAACGTAGCGCAGGCCGTGGAAATTGACGTTAGCTCCGGACAAAATGTGCGCCAGCCGTTCGCCGCGAATATTGTGCTGCGCGATATATTTTTTCATCCCCGCCAGCGCCAGCGCGCCGGAAGGTTCAGCCACCGCGCGGACGTCTTCAAACAGGTCTTTCATCGCCGCACAGATGGCATCGCTGTCGACGGTGATGATATCGTCGAGATACTCCTGACAGACGCGGAAGGTCTCGTCGCCGATGCGCTTCACCGCGACGCCTTCAGCAAACAGCCCAACGCGCGGCAGGTCTACCGGATGGCCGGCCTCCAGCGCCGCCTTCAGGCAGGCTGAATCCTCTGCCTCCACCGCAATCACTTTGATCTGCGGCATCAGCTGCTTGATCAGTACCGCCACGCCCGCCGCCAGTCCGCCGCCGCCCACCGGCACAAAAACGCGGTCAAGATGGGCGTCCTGCTGCAGCAATTCGAGCGCCAGCGTGCCCTGCCCGGCAATGACCATCGGATGATCGAACGGCGGGACCCAGGTGAAATTCTGCTGCTGCGCCAGCTCGATGGCTTTCGCTTTCGCTTCATCAAAATTAGCGCCGTGCAGCAGCACTTCGCCGCCAAACCCGCGCACGGCATCAACCTTGATGTCCGCCGTGGCGGTAGGCATAACAATCAGCGCCTTAACGCCGAGGCGAGAAGCGGAAAACGCGACGCCCTGGGCATGGTTGCCCGCGGAGGCGGTGATCACGCCGCGCGCTTTTTGCGCTTCATTCAGCCCCGCCATCATCGCGTAAGCCCCGCGGAGCTTGAAGCTGTGGACCGGCTGCCGGTCCTCCCGCTTCACGAGGATGACGTTATCCAGCCGCGAGGAGATTTTTTCCATTTTTTGCAGCGGCGTAATCTGCGCTGCTTCATAGACCGGCGCGCGCAGCACCGCTCTGAGATATTCCGCCCCCTCAGGGGCGGCGGACAGGGGTTGTGATTCGGCCATGATTAGCCCCCAAGTTTCGATTTATCGCGTACCGCACCTTTATCAGCGCTCGTTGCCAGGCTGGCGTACGCGCGAAGGGCGAAGGAGACCTGACGATCGCGCGCTTTCGGCGTCCAGGCCCGATCGCCCCGGGCTTCCTGCGCTTCACGACGTGCGGCAATGTCGGCGTCGCTCAGCTGCAGCTGAATACCGCGGTTCGGGATATCAATGGCAATCATATCGCCGTCTTCGATAATGGCGATATTACCGCCGCTTGCCGCTTCCGGCGAAACGTGGCCAATCGACAGGCCGGAAGTACCGCCGGAGAAGCGACCGTCGGTGATCAGCGCGCAGGCTTTACCGAGGCCCATTGATTTCAGGAACGTCGTCGGATAGAGCATTTCCTGCATGCCTGGACCGCCTTTCGGCCCTTCGTAGCGAATCACTACGACATCGCCCGCGACGACTTTGCCGCCGAGGATAGCTTCTACCGCATCATCCTGGCTTTCATACACTTTTGCCGGGCCGGTAAACTTGAGGATGCTGTCATCAACGCCCGCGGTTTTTACGATGCAGCCATTCTCAGCAAAATTGCCATACAGAACGGCAAGGCCGCCGTCTTTGCTGTAGGCATGCTCCAGCGAACGAATACAGCCCTCAGCGCGATCGTCGTCCAGCGTATCCCAGCGGCAATCCTGCGAGAACGCCTGGGTGGTGCGGATACCCGCCGGGCCGGCGCGGAACATCTCTTTTACCGCATCGTCTTTGGTCAGCATAACGTCGTAGCGATCGAGCGTTTGCGGCAGGGTCAGGCCGAGAATGTTTTTCACCTCACGGTTCAGCAGACCGGCGCGATCCAGCTCGCCGAGGATCCCCAGCACGCCGCCGGCACGGTGAACGTCTTCCATATGGTATTTCTGCGTACTCGGCGCCACTTTGCACAGCTGCGGCACCTTGCGGGACAGCTTATCGATATCGCTCATGGTGAAGTCGATTTCAGCTTCCTGAGCGGCGGCCAGCAGATGCAGTACGGTATTCGTGGAGCCGCCCATGGCGATATCCAGGGTCATGGCGTTTTCAAACGCCGCTTTGCTGGCAATGTTACGCGGCAGCGCGGAGGCATCGTCCTGCTCGTAGTAGCGCTTGGTCAGCTCAACGATGCGTTTTCCCGCATTGAGGAACAGCTGCTTACGATCGGCATGGGTAGCCAGCAGGGAGCCGTTGCCCGGCTGAGACAGGCCCAGCGCTTCCGTCAGGCAGTTCATTGAGTTGGCGGTAAACATCCCGGAACAGGAGCCGCAGGTCGGACAGGCGGAACGCTCAACCTGCTCGCTCTGCTCGTCGGATACTTTCGGGTCCGCGCCCTGAATCATCGCATCGACCAGATCGAGCTTGATGATCTTGTCAGAAAGCTTGGTTTTACCCGCTTCCATCGGACCGCCGGAGACAAAGATCACCGGAATATTCAGGCGCAGGGAGGCCATCAGCATCCCTGGGGTGATTTTGTCGCAGTTGGAGATGCAGACCATGGCATCGGCACAGTGTGCGTTGACCATGTACTCTACCGAGTCGGCGATCAGCTCGCGGGATGGCAGTGAATAAAGCATGCCCCCGTGACCCATGGCGATCCCGTCATCCACCGCGATGGTGTTGAACTCTTTAGCAACGCCGCCAGAGGCTTCAATTTGCTCGGCGACCAGCTTGCCCAGATCGCGCAGATGCACGTGGCCCGGGACGAATTGGGTAAAGGAGTTCACAACGGCGATAATCGGTTTACCGAAATCTGCGTCGGTCATCCCGGTTGCGCGCCACAGCGCGCGGGCACCCGCCATATTACGGCCATGAGTGGTGGTGGCGGAACGGTACTTAGGCATGCTTTTACTCCCAGTTTCTGTTAAACGGGGCGCTGCGTGTCGCCCCGTCTTTTATGCTTATCTACCCTAAATAGTCCAGGCTGCAGGAAGGCGGCAGGAGAAAGAATCTCCGGCCGGCTGCGGTAAACGAGCGCAGCCAAATCACATGCAGCTTAAAATATGACGGATATTTACTGATTAACCTGATCCAACCAGCCCCATTTATCCTCGGTTTCACCGGTGAAGAGGCCAAAGAATGCTTGCTGAATACGCTTAGTCACTGGGCCACAGCGGCCTTCGCCGACCTGGATGCCATCAACGCTGCGCACCGGGGTAATTTCTGCTGCGGTACCGGACATAAAGACTTCATCCGCCAGGTACAGGGATTCGCGAGACAGGACCTGCTCACGAACTTCGATATCCAGATCTTTTGCCAGCTTAATAATGGCATCGCGGGTAATACCCGGCAGCGCGGAAGAGGTAAACGGCGGGGTAAACAGCACGCCATCTTTCACTTCAAACAGGTTCTCACCCGCCCCTTCGGAAATGTAGCCGTTAACGTCCAGCGCGATGCCTTCCTGGTAGCCATGTCGACGCGCTTCGCTGCCGACCAGCAGGGAGGAAAGGTAGTTACCGCCGGCTTTCGCTGCGGTCGGGATCGTATTCGGCGCCACGCGGTTCCAGGAAGAGACCATGGCATCGATCCCCTGATCCAGCGCTTCGGCGCCGAGATAGGCTCCCCACGGGAACGCCGCGATGATCACGTCAGTGGTATATCCTTCCGGCGGGTTTACGCCCATGCCCACGTCACCAACGAATACCAGCGGACGAATATAGGCGCTGGTCAGGCCGTTTTTACGAATCACTTCACGACAGGCTTCCATCAGCTCATCAACGCTCTGCGAAACCGGGAAACGGTAGATTTTGGCTGAATCATGCAAACGCTGCATGTGTTCACGATGACGGAACACCACCGGTCCTTTGTGCGAGTCATAGCAGCGGATGCCTTCAAAAACGGAAGTACCGTAATGCAGGGCATGCGACATCACGTGGACCTTAGCCTCTCCCCAAGGAACCATCTCGCCGTTGAACCAAATGTAATCAGCTTTTTTCGTCGTCATTTTTCTTCCCTTGCGCCTATGCGCGGATTTGTTGTGATGTGGGTTGCTGGATTTCGACGCAGGCAACGTCCACCAGTTTGCTTAATTGACTAAACAGTAATTCGACGGGCCGCTGGCTGGCAACGGTCAATTCGATATTTATATTGCGGGTGTCCGCGGCGGTCTCCATATTCATGGCGCAAATCTGAAAGCCACGATGGCGCACCACGCGCAGCACGCGCTCTAAGGTTTCCGGGTTGGAGCGGGCCTGCAAGGCGACCTGATGTTGCATCATGATAATTTCTCCAGCATTTCTGAGTTACTGGCACCGGGTGGCACCAACGGCCAGACATTCTCAAGTTCATCAATTGAGACATGAAGCAGGTATGGCCCCTGGCTCGAAAGCATGGTGTCGAGAGCCGCTTCAACCTGGTCTTTACGGGTGATATGTTGGCCAGGAATGCCGAAGGCGCTGGCCAAAGTGACAAAATCGGGGTTATCGGTGAGGATCGTTTCGCTATAGCGCTCCTGGAAGAACAGCTGCTGCCACTGACGAACCATGCCTAAGCGCTGATTATCCAGCAGCAGGATCTTCAGCGGCAGCTGCTTGCGTTTTACGGTGCCCAGCTCCTGAACATTCATCATGAAGGAGCCGTCACCGGAGATACAGATTACCGTATCGTTAGGACGCGCGACCTGGGCACCTACCGCCGCCGGCAGACCGAAGCCCATCGTCCCTAAGCCGCTGGAGGTAATGAAATTCTCCGGGCGAGTGTAGGTCATATGCTGTGCAGACCACATCTGATGCTGGCCCACGTCGGTGGTCACCACGCTGTCGGAGGGTTTGCGATCGGAAAGCTGCTTGAGCAGCAGCGGGGCATAAATGCCTTCACCCGGGTAGTCATAGCGCCATGCATGTTCGGCGCGCAGCTCCGCGTTGTGCTGACGCCAGGCGTCAATGGCCAGCGGCTGCTGCAGTGCCGGCAGCAGCGTATTGAGATCGCCGGTCAGGGCAACGTGCGCCTGACGCAGCTTGTTCAGCTCCGCCGGATCGATATCCATATGGATAACTTTGGCATACGGAGCAAAGGTGTTCAGCTTGCCGGTTACGCGGTCGTCAAAACGCGCGCCTACCGCAATCAGCAGGTCGCACTCCTGAACCGCCAGGTTAGCCGCCTTCGTCCCGTGCATGCCCAGCATCCCCAGGTAATAGGCATAGTCAGCGTCAACCGCGCCCAGCCCCTTCAGCGTGCAGGTCGCCGGCATTTGCGTGACCGCAATAAACTCGCGCAGGGCGGGAACCGCCTGCGCCATACCGACGCCGCCGCCGACGTACAGCATCGGCTTTTGCGACTGAGCCAGCATCTGCAGCGCTTGCTCAACTTCGGCGTGAGGGAAAGCAACGTCATCGGCTACCGTGGAAAAATAGGGATCGAACTCGCCTGTGGCCAGCTGGATATCTTTCGGAATGTCGACCAGTACCGGGCCTGGGCGGCCTGAGTTCGCGACCAGGAAAGCTTCAGCAATGACGCGCGGCAGCTCTTCCAGCGACTGCACCAGGAAGCTATGTTTGGTGCAGGCCAGCGATAAGCCCAGTACGTCAATTTCCTGAAAAGCATCGGTACCGATAAGCGGTGCCGCCACCTGGCCGGTAATCGCGACAACGGGGATAGAGTCCAGCAGGGCGTCCGCCAGGCCGGTGATCAGGTTAGTCGCGCCAGGGCCGGAGGTCGCGATGCAAACTCCCGTTTTACCGGTTGCCCGCGCGTAGCCGATGGCCGCCATGGCTGCCCCCTGCTCGTGACGGCACAACAGGTGTTCCACGCCGCCGTCATACAACGCATCGTAAACCGGCATAATCGCGCCACCCGGGTAGCCGAAAACCGTCTCGACTCCCTGTGTCCGCAAAGCATGTACTACCCACTGTGCGCCATTCATAGTTACTTCCCCGTCATAGATCGGAAGGAACAGAATTTTATGCTGTTATTCATTCTCTGCTCCCCGCCTGTCATTTTTAAGTTATAAAAAAACCCCCGGACCTTTCGGTGCGGGGGTCTTAGTTCGTTAAGGCTTGATTTCTATGCCTTTCCTCGTCCAAGTGCTGCCCCGCACGGTGGGATAATAATCACCACCACGCTAATCACGACCAGGCTAATCACTCGTAGAAGGGCTGTCATTTTATGTACTTTCTGGCTTCTTGTTCGAAGGAATACCTAAAGAGGTACCACAGACGTCACGTTAAACACAAGATTTTTTTATGGCTCATTTTCTGATCACGCTAACAATTTCCAGTAAAACAATTGTTTTTAATGGGAAAAATATAAAGTGAAGATATTTCAATTTATCGCGTTGCCCTATGGCTTTTTACAACGAGCGGTCCTACCCTTGCGGCAACCTGCGAGCCGGGTGCAATAACGAAAAGTATGTAACGATCTGCGGTGAATTATCTGGAACGTGGCGCGTAAAGCGCAGTTCCTGCGAGTGACTAATGGCAGGGTTGTCGACATGATGCCCACATTCAGGAGGCTCTATGTCACTCGCGATCGTCTACACGCGGGCCGCTCTCGGTATCAGCGCCCCGCTTATTACTATTGAGGTTCATATCAGCAGCGGCCTTCCCGGACTAACGATGGTTGGTCTGCCGGAAACAACCGTAAGGGAGGCGCGTGACCGGGTGCGCAGCGCAATCATTAACAGTGGCTATACCTTCCCGGCGAAAAAAATCACCATTAACCTCGCGCCTGCCGACTTGCCAAAAGAGGGAGGACGGTACGATCTCCCTATCGCTCTCGCGCTTCTGGTCGCCTCCGAGCAGCTAGAGGCACCCGAACTAAATCAATATGAGTTTATCGGCGAGCTCGCGCTTACAGGGGCCCTACGCGGCGTTCCTGGCGCTATCTCCAGCGCCATGGAGGCCATCAGGGCCGGACGGCAGATTATTGTAGCCAAAGATAACGCTGCGGAAGTGGGGCTGATTGGCGGCAGCAACTGCCTTATCGCCGGACATCTGCAGGAGGTCTGCGCCTTTGTGGCGGGACAGCATCCGCTCTCC
>NZ_JAQGFU010000057.1:0-24882 GCF_030078455.1 Klebsiella sp. Ech2A
GGGACGGGAGGGAGTGCGCGGCCCGGCTGGTTATTGGCGCCGACGGCGCAAACTCCGAGGTGCGTCGGCTGGCCGGGATTGGCGTACAGGCGTGGCAGTATCAGCAATCCTGCATGTTGATTAGCGTCCAGTGCGCCGACGATCCCGGCGACAGCACCTGGCAGCAGTTTACGCCCTCCGGACCGCGCGCGTTTCTGCCGCTGTTCGATCGCTGGGCCTCGCTGGTCTGGTACGACACCCCCGCGCGAATTCGTCAGCTGCAGGGGATGAGCATGGCGCAGCTCCAGCAGGAGATCGGGCGCCACTTTCCGTCGCGCTGCGGTGAGGTTACGCCGCTCAGCGCCGGCGCGTTTCCGCTGACCCGCCGCCACGCGCTGCAGTACGTGCAGCCGGGGCTGGCGCTGGTGGGCGACGCGGCGCACACTATTCATCCGCTGGCGGGGCAGGGGGTTAATCTCGGCTACCGCGACGTCGACGCGCTGCTGGATGTCTTAACGCGCGCGCGGGAGCGCGGTGAGGAGTGGGACAGCTTGCCGGTGCTCAAACGCTATCAGACGCGGCGCAGAACCGATAATTTGCTGATGCAGTCGGGGATGGATCTGTTTTACGTTGGCTTCAGCAACGATCTGGCGCCGGTGCGCGCGCTGCGCAATATCGGCCTGATGGCGGCGGCGCGGGCGGGTATTTTAAAGCGTCAGGCGCTGAAGTACGCGCTGGGGCTGTAGCGAAGAAGCTCCCCGGCCTGCGTGATGCGAGGCCGGGGACCGCGTTGAAATTATCGCAGGCTGAAAGCGGCGGACGACAAAAACAAAAAAGCTCGCCGAAGCGAGCTTTTTTGTTACTAAGTGGCTGGGGTACGAGGATTCGAACCTCGGAATGCTGGTATCAGAAACCAGAGCCTTACCGCTTGGCGATACCCCAACGGGTGCGCCCACAAGTGAGCGACTTTTTTAAATTGGCTGGGGTACGAGGATTCGAACCTCGGAATGCTGGTATCAGAAACCAGAGCCTTACCGCTTGGCGATACCCCAACAATTTTTTCGGATTTATCGAACTAAATCAATAAGTCCCTATCTGGTGGCTACGACGGGATTCGAACCTGTGACCCCATCATTATGAGTGATGTGCTCTAACCAGCTGAGCTACGTAGCCAAATCTTATCACATTCTTCGATGGCTGGGGTACCTGGATTCGAACCAGGGAATGCCGGTATCAAAAACCGGTGCCTTACCGCTTGGCGATACCCCAAGAACCGTCGCGGCAAACCGCTAACCTCGAAGAAATATGGCTGGGGTACCTGGATTCGAACCAGGGAATGCCGGTATCAAAAACCGGTGCCTTACCGCTTGGCGATACCCCATCCGTGCAACGCGTTCGGTGAATGGTGCGGGAGGCGAGACTTGAACTCGCACACCTTGCGGCGCCAGAACCTAAATCTGGTGCGTCTACCAATTTCGCCACTCCCGCAAAAAAAAGATGGTGGCTACGACGGGATTCGAACCTGTGACCCCATCATTATGAGTGATGTGCTCTAACCAGCTGAGCTACGTAGCCATCTTTTTTTTCGCGTTACCTTATCGGCGTTGCGGGGCGCATTATGCGTATTGGGCCTGCGAGCGTCAACCTCTTTTTCAAGGAAAATCGCCGGAATGTGACTGTTTGGTTAGGTTGCAACCAGCATGATGTAATAATCAGCAATTATTGGTTATTTATCGCTTTTAAGCCGTAAATAAAGGCATAAAAAAACGGACCCCGCGGGGTCCGTTTGTCGTCTGGCGCGATTATTTATAGGCCGACTGGTGCACGCCTACCGCGCGTCCTGACGGATCGTTCATGGTTTTGAAAGCTTCATCCCATTCGATCGCTTTAGCCGATGAGCAGGCAACCGACGGACCGCCGGGGACGCACTCCGCGGCGCTCGGCAGCGGGAACAGCTCTTCGAAGATTTCACGGTACAGATACGCCTCTTTCGACGACGGCGTGTTGTACGGGAAGCGGAAGGCGGCGGTTTCCAGCTGCTGGTCGGAAATCTGTCCGGCCGCCACTTCTTTCAGCGTATCGATCCAGCTGTAGCCGACGCCGTCTGAGAACTGCTCCTTCTGGCGCCACGCCACGCTTGCCGGCAGGTAGGATTCAAAGCATTCGCGCAGGATATGCTTTTCCATTTTGCCGTTGCCGCACATCTTATCCTGCGGGTTGATGCGCATGGCGACGTCGAGGAACTGCTTGTCGAGGAACGGCACGCGGGCTTCCACGCCCCACGCGGACATCGCTTTGTTCGCACGGGCGCAGTCAAACATATGCAGCGCCTGCAGCTTGCGCACGGTTTCTTCATGCAGCTCTTTGGCGTTTGGCGCTTTGTGGAAATAGAGATAGCCGCCAAACACCTCATCAGAACCTTCGCCTGACAGCACCATTTTGATGCCCATCGCTTTGATTTTACGCGACATCAGGTACATCGGCGTCGATGCGCGGATGGTGGTCACGTCGTAAGTTTCGATGTGATAAATCACGTCGCGAATGGCGTCGAGGCCTTCCTGGACGGTGAAGTGGATCTCATGGTGCACGGTGCCCAGATGGTTGGCCACTTCCTGCGCGGCTTTCAGATCCGGCGATCCCTCAAGGCCGACGGCAAAGGAGTGCAGCTGCGGCCACCAGGCTTCGCTACGCTCCTGATCTTCAACGCGACGGGCGGCAAACTTTTTGGTGATTGCGGAGATGACCGAAGAGTCCAGGCCGCCGGAAAGCAGCACGCCGTAAGGAACGTCGGACATCAGGTGGCTTTTCACCGACTCTTCCAGCGCCTGACGCAGCTCGTTTTTATCGGTCACGTTGTCTTTTACCGCGTCGTAATCAAACCAGTCGCGCTGGTAATACTCGCGGATTTCGCCATCTTTGCTCCACAGGTAGCTGCCGGCCGGGAACTCTTTAATGGTGCGGCACACCGGCACCAGCGCCTTCATTTCTGATGCGACGTAGAAGTTACCGTGCTCGTCGTGACCCATATACAGCGGAATGATACCGATATGGTCGCGGCCGATCAGGTAGGCATCCTGCTCGCTGTCGTACAGCGCGAAGGCAAACATGCCCTGCAGATCGTCAAGGAAGGCCGGGCCTTTTTCCTGATACAGCGCGAGGATGACTTCGCAGTCTGAACCGGTCTGGAAGGTATAGCGGTCGCCGTATTCTGCGCGCAGCGCCTGGTGGTTATAAATTTCACCGTTCACCGCCAGGGCGTGGGTTTTTTGTTGGTTATACAGCGGCTGGGCGCCGGCGTTAACGTCAACGATAGAGAGACGTTCATGGACCAGAATAGCTTTATCGCTGGCGTAGACGCCGGACCAGTCCGGCCCGCGGTGGCGCATCAGGCGGGAAAGCTCCAGTGCCTTTTTACGCAGTTCTACCGCGTCAGTTTTAATATCCAGTACGCCGAAAATTGAACACATAGCCTTCTCCGTTACCCTATCGTATTTGATGTTGTGCAGACGTCGTCTTGTTGCGAGGTCTTAGTGCGTGTTTAAGAAAATGCCGCAAAGGAGAGGGCGGTGCAAGGCTTTTACGGGGGCAACAGGAAAAAACGCAATGGTGATTGTTGAATATTAAAAAAAGAATATGTTTTGAGCGACTTTATTGACGGATATTCAAAAATAAGCCGATCTCATTAGATGAAGGCTTTTCATTGTGGCTGGAAAATGAAAAACCACGTCCTGGGACGTGGTTTGGCTTAGAAAATATCGATTTCGGCCACCGACGGATAGATCCACGACGGTCGGAACGGCAGGCTGTCGATGTCGTCGAGCGTCGAAACGCCGGACAGCACGAGGATCGTTTCCAGGCCGGCCTGGAAGCCCGCCAGAATATCGGTACGCAGGTTATCGCCGACGATGACGGTTTGCTCGGAGTGGGCCTGCATCTTGTTCAGCGCGGAGCGGATAATCCACGGGCTAGGCTTGCCGACGTAAAACGGCTTGCGGCCGGAGATCTTCTCAATCCCCGCGCACAGCGCGCCGCAGGCCGGGTAGAAGCCGCGGCCGTGGGTGTCCGGATTGGTGGCAATAAAGCGCGCGCCGTTTGCTACAAAGAAGGCCGCCTTGTGCATCATCTCCCAGTTAAAGGAGCGGGTTTCGCCGACGATGACAAAATCCGGGTTGACGTCGGTGATGGTGAAGCCCGCCTTATAAAGCTCGTGGATCAGCGCGCCTTCGCCCACCACGTAGGCTTTTTTCCCCTCCTGACGGCGCAGAAAGTCGGCGGTCGCCATGGCTGAGGTGTAAAAGGCGCTATCCGGGACGTCAATGCCCGCCGTGGCGAAGCGGTTGGCCAGGTCCTGGCCGGTCTGAGACGGATAGTTGGTCAACATCACCAGCGGCATCTCTTTTTCGCGAATGCGTTTGATAAATTCCGCAGCGCCCGGTACGGCCACATTGTCGTGCATCAGCACGCCGTCGATATCACAAATTACGTTTTGAATGGTCATGGACAGTCCGACATCGTTGAAGAAAGGCACAAATGGGTGAACAAAAAACAGGCTAACTTTCCAGCAGGCGCTGGAGCAGGATCCCGTTGAGCATCGCGCGCTTCACCAGCGCAAAGGCGCCGATCGCCGAACGATGATCGAGCGTGGATCGCACCACCGGTAGATTTTTGCGAAACGCTTTTAGCGCCTGGGCGTTAATGCAGCCTTCGATGGCCGGGAGCAAAACCTTTTCTGCTTCGACGATTTCGCCGGCGATCACCACCTTCTGCGGATTGAACAGGTTAATGGCGATGGCAATGGTTTTTCCCAGGTGGCGGCCGACGTGTTCGATAACCTCGCAGGCCAGGGTATCGCCCTTATTGGCGGCTTTGCAGATGGCTTTGATATTGCACTCGTCCACGCTAAGGCGGCTCTGGTAGCCCTGTTCCAGCAGATGGCGCACCCGCTGTTCGATGGCCGCATTGGCGGCGACGGTCTCCAGGCAGCCGAAGTTGCCGCAGTGGCAGCGCTCGCCGAGCGGGTCGACCTGGATGTGGCCTATCTCACCCACGTTACCGTTGCGGCCGATAAAAATGCGGCCGTTGGAGATAATTCCCGCCCCAGTGCCGCGGTGGACGCGCACCAGAATAGAGTCTTCGCAGTCCTGACTTGCGCCAAAGTAGTGCTCCGCCAGCGCCAGGCTGCGGATATCATGGCCGACAAAACAGGTCACTTTAAAGCGTTTTTCCAGCGCCTCTACCAGGCCCCAGTTCTCAACCTGAATATGCGGCATGTAGCGAATGACGCCGCTTTCCGGATCGACAAGGCCGGGTAAAATGACCGAAATAGCGATGAGCTCACGGATCTTGCGCTGGCAGCGTTCGCTAAAGGCGGCGATGATGTTCAGCAGCGCGTGCTCGAGGGTTTCCTGCGTGCGCTCCGGCAGCGGGAAGTGCTCCTCTTCCAGCGTCTTACTGCTTAAATCGTACAGGGTCAGGGTGGCATCGTGGCGGCCGAGGCGTATGCCAATGGCCTGGAAGCTGCGGGTCTCGGCAATAATGGAGATAGCGCGGCGGCCTCCGGTGGAGGCCTGCTGATCGACTTCTTTGATCAGCCCGCGTTCAATCAGTTGACGCGTGATTTTAGTCACGCTGGCAGGGGCAAGCTGGCTTTGTTCCGCGATCTGAATGCGCGAGATGGGGCCATGCTGGTCAATCAGGCGGTATACGGCCGCGCTGTTCAGCTGTTTTACGAGATCAACGTTACCAATTTGAGCATGTCCGCCTGCTGTCATACTTTTACTTACTCAGTGATGACCTCGTTACCATTAACGATGGTCTTGATGATTTTATAGTCGCGGGTAAAGGCGGTCAGGTTAGCGACCATTCCCGGCGCAATGCTGCCGAGCTGCTTTTCCACGCCAATGGCACGCGCAGGGTAGAGGGTTGCCATACGCAACACTTCTTCCAGCGCGATACCGCAATGTTCAACGAGATTACGCACGCCTTCAATCATGGTCAGCGAAGAACCACTGAGGGTACCGTTTTCATCTACGCACAGTCCGTTACGGTAGTATATTGTTTTACCAGCAAAAATGAACTGCTCAATATTGGCACCCGCCGGCGCGGTGGCATCGGTCACGAGGCACAGCTTGTCGCCCTTCAGGCGCTTCGCATTGCGTACGTTAGCATAATCAACGTGCATACCGTCGACGATAATACCGCAGTAAACGTCCGGCTCGTCAAAAATAGCGCCCGCCAGGCCCGGCTCGCGTCCGGTAATATACGGCATGGCGTTATAAAGATGGGTCGCGAAAGTGATGCCCGCGCGGAAACCGATTTTGGCTTCCTTGAGGGTGGCGTTGGAGTGCCCTGCGGAGACGACAATTCCGGCGTCGACCAGCTGGCGAATCACTTCTGGCCCGACGCGCTCCGGCGCAAGAGTCACCTTGGTGATGACATCGGCATTTTCGCACAGGAACTCCACCAGCGCGGCGTCCGGTTTACGCACGTAGTCCGGGTTATGGGTCCCTTTTTTGACGATGTTCAGCCACGGACCTTCAAGATGCAGGCCCAGCGCCTGGTTAGGATACTTTTGCAGATACTCGCGCATGACGCGCACGCCCTGTTTCATCAGATCGTCGCTGGAGGTGATAAGCGTCGGCAGATAGCTGGTGCAGCCGGAGCGTTCGTTGGCCTTCTGCATAATTTCCAGCGTTTCAACGGTCACCGCATCCGGGCTGTCGTTAAACTGCACGCCGCCGCAGCCGTTCAGCTGGACGTCGATAAAACCGGGGGCGAGAACGGCGCCGTTGACCGAGCGTTGCTCAATCCCGGACGGTAAATCAGCCAGTGAACAGATCCGTTCGATAAGGCCATCAGCGATAACTATCGCATGGTCATCCAGAATTTCATGACCGGTATAGATCCGGCCTTGGGTTAATGCATACATACGACCCCCGGTTTACGCACACTTTCCTTCAGGCCGGCCTCTTTAGCAGACCGTTAATTGACCGTTTTGCTGCCGCCTGAAGGATTTTGTGCATCAGAAAAAAAGAAATGTCCCGCGGGGGTAGCCGCAGGACGGGACCAGATTACAACCCTTTGACGTTTTCGGCTTCTAATTCGTTGAAGTATTTCAGCGTCTTCACTTTTAGTTCCATGGTGGACGGTTCGTCGCAAACGATCACTGCTTTCGGGTGCAGCTGCAGACAGGTAATGGTCCACATGTGGTTGACGTTGCCTTCTACCGCCGCCTGCAGCGCCAGCGCTTTCTGATGGCCCAGCACCAGAATCATCACCTCTTCGGCATCCAGCAGGGTGCCAACGCCCACGGTCAGCGCATATTTCGGCACCAGGTCAACGTCACCGTCGAAGAAGCGGGAGTTTGCCACGCGGGTGTCATGGGTCAGGGTTTTAATGCGGGTACGGGAAGCCAGAGAAGAGGCCGGCTCGTTGAACGCGATGTGACCGTCGTTACCCACGCCGCCCATAAACAGGTTAATTTTGCCGTAGGAGCGGATTTTCTCTTCATAGCGGCGACATTCTGCATCGATGTCTGGCGCATTACCGTTGAGCAGGTTAATGTTTTCTGCCTGAATATCAACGTGATCAAAGAAGTTGCGGTGCATAAAGCTATGATAGCTCTCCGGATGCTCCTTCGGCAGGCCAACGTACTCATCCATGTTGAACGTGACAACGTGTTCGAAGCTAACCTGGCCCGCTTTGTGCATCTCAACCAGAGCTTTGTAGGCGGTAAGAGGTGTACCACCGGTAGGCAGACCCAGTACAAACGGACGGTCCGCAGTCGGTTTGAACGCATTGATGCGGTTAACGATGTGGCGAGCCGCCCATTTACCTACTTGTTCAGCTGTTACCAGGGGAATCAGTCTCATTCTTCACCTCTATAGTTAAATTATAACCTGGCGGATTGGCGCCAGTACTCTATGAAGAGTATTGCAGTAACTACGCCGACCGGCTCAATCCGTGTTGATTTTTTGAATGATAAAATAAGTTTTCGTTGTTAGCCAGTCCAGGGGAGGGGTTAATACGATATTTGGTGATTATAGTCACAAAAAATACGCGTTTAATTTGCGATACGAATTAAATTTTCACACACTTTGCGGGTAAGTTAAAAAACTGACCTTTTTACACAATAAAAAAATGGCTTTGAGTGAGCCTCATCGGGGTCTCATAGGGGGAATAAGATGAATATTTTAGGTTTTTTTCAGCGGCTAGGTAGGGCGTTACAGCTCCCTATCGCCGTGCTGCCCGTCGCAGCGCTGCTGCTGCGATTCGGTCAACCCGATCTGCTTAACGTGGCGTTCATCGCGCAGGCCGGCGGGGCAATCTTTGATAACCTGGCGCTGATTTTTGCGATCGGCGTGGCGTCCAGCTGGTCGAAAGACAGCGCCGGCGCGGCGGCGCTGGCCGGTGCGGTAGGTTATTTCGTATTAACCAAAGCAATGGTCACCATCAACCCAGAAATTAACATGGGCGTTCTGGCGGGGATCATTACCGGTCTGGTTGCCGGTGCCGTTTATAACCGCTGGTCTGGCATCAAGCTGCCTGACTTCCTGAGCTTCTTCGGCGGGAAACGTTTTGTTCCTATCGCCACCGGCTTCTTCTGTCTGGTGCTGGCGGCCATCTTCGGCTACGTCTGGCCTCCGGTACAGCACGCCATTCACGCCGGCGGCGAGTGGATCGTGTCCGAGGGCGCGCTGGGTTCCGGTATCTTCGGTTTCATCAACCGTCTGCTGATCCCAACCGGCCTGCATCAGGTGCTGAACACCATTGCCTGGTTCCAGATCGGTGAGTTCACCAACGCCGCAGGCGCGGTGTTCCACGGCGACATCAACCGCTTCTACGCCGGTGACGGCACCGCGGGGATGTTCATGTCCGGCTTCTTCCCGATCATGATGTTTGGTCTGCCGGGTGCGGCGCTGGCGATGTACTTCGCTGCGCCGAAAGAGCGTCGTCCGATGGTTGGCGGTATGCTGCTGTCCGTGGCTATCACCGCGTTCCTGACCGGTGTGACCGAGCCGCTGGAATTCCTGTTCATGTTCCTGGCTCCGCTGCTGTACCTCCTGCACGCCGTCCTGACCGGCATCAGCCTGTTTGTGGCCACGTCGCTGGGTATCCATGCGGGCTTCTCCTTCTCCGCAGGGGCCATTGACTACGTTCTGATGTACAGCCTGCCGGCAGCCAGCAAAAACGTCTGGATGCTGCTGGTCATGGGCGTGGTGTTCTTCTTCATCTACTTCCTGCTGTTCACCGCGGTAATCCGCATGTTCAACCTGAAAACGCCGGGTCGTGAAGATAAAACTGACGACGTGGTGACTTCGGAAGCCAACAGCAACACCGAAGAGGGTTTGACCCAGCTGGCTACGCAGTACATTGCGGCCGTCGGCGGGACTGACAACCTGAAAGCGATTGATGCCTGTATTACCCGTCTGCGTCTGACCGTTGCGGATTCCGCGCGCGTTAACGATGCGGCCTGTAAACGCCTTGGCGCTTCCGGCGTGGTTAAGCTGAACAAACAAACCATCCA
Source organism: Klebsiella sp. Ech2A (assembly GCF_030078455.1). Classification (NCBI taxonomy): domain Bacteria; kingdom Pseudomonadati; phylum Pseudomonadota; class Gammaproteobacteria; order Enterobacterales; family Enterobacteriaceae; genus Klebsiella; species Klebsiella sp. Ech2A. The sequence continues at coordinate 9,506 of NZ_JAQGFU010000057.1, forward strand.
GGTTATCGTCGGTGCGAAAGCAGAGTCGGTCGGTGATGAGATGAAAAAAGTGGTTGCGCGCGGCCCGGTAGCCGCCACGGCCACCACAACCAACAGCGCGCCTGTCGCCGCTGCGGCTGCAAAACCGCAGGCCGTGGCTAACGCGAAAACCATCGCCGCGCTGGTTTCGCCGATTACCGGTGATATCGTGGCGCTGGAGCAGGTTCCGGACGAAGCGTTCGCCAGCAAAGCCGTCGGTGACGGCGTGGCGGTGAAACCGACCGATAAGATTGTGGTCTCCCCGGCTACGGGCACCATCGTTAAGATCTTCAATACCAACCACGCGTTCTGTCTGGAAACGGAAAACGGCGCGGAAATCGTTGTCCATATGGGCATTGATACCGTCGCGCTGAACGGCCAGGGCTTCAAGCGCCTGGTCGAAGAGGGCGCGGAAGTGAAGGCAGGCCAGCCGATTCTGGAAATGGATCTGGACTTCCTCAACGCGAACGCCCGCTCGATGATTAGCCCGGTAGTCTGCAGCAACAGCGACGATTACAGCGCGCTGGTGATTCAGGCGAGCGGTAAAGTTGTCGCCGGCCAGACGCCACTGTATGAGATTAAAGGCAAGTAGGGCTCCTGAGTAGAGTTTATGCCTGTGCGGCGGGGGGAAACCTCCGCCGCTTTTTTTTGCAGCAAATGACCCCATAATCTCCTTCAGATACGTATTTTCAGTAACTAATAGTTGTCTCCACGTCCTGCTTGTAAGATCATGTCCCGTTATACGTTGTTTACGCTTTGAGGAACCCACGATGAGTGAGGCAGAAGCCCGCCCAACTAACTTTATTCGTCAGATCATCGATGAAGATCTGGCTACTGGTAAGCACACCACCGTTCATACGCGCTTCCCGCCGGAGCCGAACGGTTATCTGCACATTGGCCACGCGAAATCAATTTGCCTGAACTTCGGCATTGCTCAGGATTATCAAGGCCAATGCAACCTGCGCTTCGATGACACCAACCCGGTGAAAGAAGATATCGAATACGTGGAGTCGATTAAAAACGACGTGCAGTGGTTAGGTTTCCACTGGTCCGGGAAAGTTTGCTACTCGTCTGATTATTTCGATCAGCTGCACAGCTACGCCGTTGAGCTGATCAATAAAGGTCTGGCCTACGTTGACGAGCTGTCGGCGGAAGAGATCCGCGAATACCGCGGCTCGCTGAAAGCGCCGGGCAAAAACAGCCCGTACCGCGATCGCAGCGTAGAAGAGAACCTGGCGCTGTTTGAAAAAATGCGCGCCGGTGGTTTTGCGGAAGGTAAAGCCTGCCTGCGTGCGAAAATCGATATGGCTTCGCCGTTTATCGTCATGCGCGATCCGGTGCTGTACCGCATTAAGTTCGCCGATCACCATCAGACCGGTAGCAAGTGGTGCATCTACCCGATGTATGACTTTACCCACTGCATCAGCGATGCGCTGGAAGGTATCACGCACTCTCTGTGTACCCTGGAGTTCCAGGATAACCGTCGCCTGTACGATTGGGTGCTGGATAACATCAGCATTCCGGTTCATCCGCGCCAGTACGAATTCTCGCGCCTGAATCTCGAATATACCGTGATGTCCAAGCGCAAGCTCAACCAGCTGGTCACCGAGAAGCACGTTGAGGGCTGGGACGATCCGCGTATGCCGACGATTTCCGGCCTGCGTCGCCGCGGCTATACCGCCGAATCGATTCGTGAGTTCTGTAAGCGCATCGGCGTGACCAAACAGGACAACACCATTGAAATGGCGTCGCTGGAATCCTGCATTCGTGAAGATCTGAACGAAAACGCCCCGCGCGCGATGGCCGTTATCGATCCGGTAAAACTGGTTATCGAAAACTATCCGCAGGGCGGCAGTGAAAATGTGACCATGCCTAACCATCCGAGCAAGCCGGAGATGGGCAGCCGCGACGTGCCGTTCAGCGGTGAAGTCTGGATCGATCGCGCGGATTTCCGTGAGGAAGCCAACAAGCAGTACAAGCGTCTGGTGCTGGGCAAAGAGGTTCGCCTGCGCAATGCCTACGTGATCAAAGCCGAGCGCGTAGAGAAGGACGCAGAGGGCAATATCACCACCATCTTCTGCACCTATGATGCCGATACGCTGAGCAAAGATCCTGCTGACGGCCGCAAGGTCAAGGGCGTTATCCACTGGGTGAGCGTGGCGCACGCGCTGCCGGTAGAAATTCGCCTGTACGACCGTCTGTTCAGCGTGCCGAATCCGGGCGCCGAAGAGGACTTCCTGGCCGTAATGAACCCTGAATCGCTGGTTATCAGGCACGGCTTTGCCGAGCCGAGCCTGGCGCAGGCACAGGCCGGTAAGGCGCTGCAGTTCGAGCGTGAAGGCTACTTCTGCCTCGATAGCCGCTATGCTACCGCTGACCGTCTGGTGTTCAACCGCACCGTTGGCCTGCGCGATACCTGGGCGAAGACCGGCGCATAAGCCCGCGTCCCCGCCTCGTCAGCAAAAACGCCGCCTCCCGCGGCGTTTTTTATTTCCGTCTTTCACGGCCGAATCTGGTTATTTTCGCGATGCGAATTAATCTTGTTTACAAGCTGTAATATATCCCGCCGGGCCCGTCGGCGATTATCGCGTAAAAAACCGCTGTAAGCGTTTTCATTTCCCGTTTTATTCTGATTTTGCAAACACTTCCGAACTAAATCTACGAAATTTAAGGCTGTAACAAAACGACATAGAATATGTGCGCTTTGTCATAATCTTAAGCTTTGCTCGGCGAAAGAGATTGATAATTCGCGTCACGAAAAATAGTCTATCCATAGTGGATTTGCGGACTTTTTCCGCACCGCTTTTTAGCAGTCTTATTTATTTTTCGCGGCTTGCCTTTGGCTCCGCGTTTTAAAACGTCAAAGAGGATATGCACATGCGTACGTTTAGTGGCAAACGTAGTACGCTGGCGCTGGCTATTGCCGCCGTCACCGCGATGTCGGGCTGGATCGTCGTTCCGCAGGCCAGCGCAGCAGGTTTTATTGATGATTCCACATTAACCGGCGGTATCTATTACTGGCAGCGTGAGCGCGACCGTAAAGACGTCACCGACGGCGATAAGTACAAAACCAACCTTTCGCATTCAACCTGGAACGCCAACCTGGACTTCCAGTCCGGCTATGCCGCCGATATGTTTGGTATCGACGTAGCGGCCTTTACCGCCATTGAAATGGCGGAAAGCAGCGAAAGCGGCCACCCGAACGAAATTGCCTTCTCCTCAAGAAATAAAGCCTACGACGAAGATTACTCCGGCGATAAGAGCGGGATCAGCCTCTACAAAGCGGCGGCAAAATTTAAGTTTGGTCCGGCGTGGGCGCGCGCTGGCTATATTCAGCCAACCGGGCAAACGCTGCTGGCTCCGCACTGGAGCTTTATGCCGGGCACTTATCAAGGTGCTGAAGCCGGAGCTAACTTTGATTACGGCGATTCCGGCGCGCTGAGTTTCTCCTACATGTGGACGAACGAATACAAGGCGCCGTGGCACATTGAGATGGATGAGTTCTACCAGAATGATAAGAAGACCAAAGTCGATTATCTGCACTCTCTGGGCGCCAAATATGATTTTAAAAACGACCTCGTGCTGGAGGCCGCGTTTGGCCAGGCTCAGGGGTATATCGACCAGTATTTTGCCAAGGCCAGCTATAAATTTGACGTTGCCGGTACCCCGTTAAATACCAGCTATCAGTTCTACGGCACCCGCGATAAGGTCAGCAACGGCGGCGCCAACGATATTTACGACGGCACCGCCTGGCTGCAGGCGCTGACCTTCGGCTACAAGGTTGCCGACGTGCTGGACCTGCGTCTGGAAGGGACCTGGGTCAAGGCCGAGGGCCAGCAGGGCTACTTCCTGCAGCGTATGACTCCAACCTACGCCTCCTCTAACGGCCGCCTGGACGTGTGGTGGGATAACCGCTCCGACTTTAACGCCAACGGCGAAAAGGCCGTGTTCTTCGGCGCGATGTACGACATGAAAAACTGGAATATGCCGGGCTGGGCGTTTGGTGCATCTTACGTTTACGCATGGGATGCGAAACCGGGCAAAATGGCGACGCCTGACGCGTACTACAACGCGGACAAACGTCTGGAAGAGTCGGCCTACAGCCTCGACGCCATGTATACCGTACAGGACGGCCGGGCAAAAGGAACGCTGTTCAAACTCCACTTCACCCAGTACGACAACCACTCCGATATTCCAAGCTGGAGCGGCGGTTACGGCAACATCTTCCAGGATGAGCGCGACGTGAAGTTTATGGTTATTGCCCCGTTCACTATTTTCTGATGCCGCAGCGGCGGGCGTAAGCCTGCCGCCAGCCTGTGAGGTTGATTATGAAAAAGCTATTGCTCATCGCCATCATGGCATCGGGTCTGGTGGCCTGTGCGCAGTCACCGGCGCCAAAAGAAGATACTAAGTTGAAGGATGCCTACAGCGCCTGCATCAATACGGCAGAAGGGAACCCGGATAAAGTTCAGGCCTGCCAGAGCGTGCTGAACGTTCTTAAAGAGGATAAACAGCACCAGCAGTTCGCTACCCAGGAAAGCGTACGGGTGCTGGATTATCAGCAGTGTATCCTGGCGACCCGCACCGGCAACGATCAGGCGGTTAAAGCCCGCTGCGACCAGATCTGGAAAGAGATCCGCAGCAACAATACCCGGCCCTGATCCTCGGCGTACTGCCTGATTACGGGCATAAAAAAAGCCAACCCTCGGGTTGGCTTTTTGCTGCTTACGCTGTGGGAAACTACTTTTCCACCGCGTCGTGCGCGTGTTCATTTTCGCGGCAGTCGCCTTCAGCACAGTGACCGTACAGGTACAGGCTGTGGTTGGTCAGGCGGATACCGTGACGGTGGGCAATTTCACGCTGACGCGCTTCGATGGAGTCATCGCTGAATTCGATCACTTTGCCACAATCGAGGCAAATCAGGTGATCGTGATGATGCTGCTGCGTCAGTTCGAAAACGGATTTACCGCCTTCAAAATTATGGCGGGTAACAATGCCGGCATCATCAAACTGGTTCAGTACGCGATAAACGGTAGCCAGACCGATCTCTTCCCCCATGTCGATCAGGCGTTTGTATAAATCTTCCGCGCTGACGTGATGGTTATCCGGCCCCTGCAGCACTTCCAGAATTTTTAATCGTGGAAGTGTGACTTTCAGGCCAGCCTTCTTCAATGCGGTATTGTTGTCAGTCATGCGGAATCTGTCCTGTTGCTAAACGATCTACTTCCATTAGCGGAAGTAATACAGAGAATCACCCGATGTAACGCGTCTCATTATAGAACTGCCATGATGAAATGAAAACCGCAAGCATCGAGCCTTGTATGCTGTCAAAAACGAGGCACAGGCTACAAACTGTGTCACGTCTCCTCGTCAAATCAGAGGACATTGTACAGATATGTGATTAAAAGTTAAAAACTTGTAGCTATTAGTTTTATTGCTTTTACCTATTAATACGACGATACCCCAAGGTATCGCCGTTTAACCATCAGGCGTTTTTGATTTCTTCGAGATGCAGTTCTTCAGAAATCTGCTTAACCCATTTCTCAACGCGCTCGTTGGTCAGCTCAGGCTGACGGTCTTCATCGATAGCGAGACCGACGAAATGGTCGTCATCGGCGAGACCTTTAGAGGCTTCGAAATGGTAGCCCGCCGTTGGCCAGTGGCCGACGATGGTTGCACCGCGCGGTTCGATGATGTCGCGAATGGTCCCCAGCGCGTCACAGAAGTATTCAGCGTAGTCTTCCTGGTCGCCGCAGCCAAACAGGGCGACGAGCTTACCGTTGAAGTCGACCTCTTCCAGCGTCGGGAAGAAATCATCCCAGTCACACTGCGCTTCACCGTAGTACCAGGTTGGGATGCCCAGCAGCAGAATGTCATGACCCTGCAGGTCTTCTTTGCTGCTTTTGGCAATGTCGTGAACATCAGCAACGTCTTTACCGAGCTGCTTTTGGATCATTTTTGCAATATTTTCGGTGTTGCCGGTGTCGCTGCCAAAAAAGATGCCGATGATTGCCATGAGTAAAATAACCTCTTGAAACTTAATGATGTGGTAGTGGCGTAATGCCCGCAGATAACGGCAATCATAGCAGAACAGGGAAGGGCGCGGAAACAGCAATCATGCCCGACTGCACACTCTGCTACATGAAAGTGCTGTTTTTGAGGTTTCTCAGACTTTACCCTGGCTATGTAGGGCTGCAAGCTGGTTCATCAACATCTCTTCAATCAGATCGCTACGGTTCATATTGCGGGCATCAGCTAGCTCATTGAGCGCATCAACCGCTTCAGCGTTGAGCTTGAGCTCCACGCGCTTTAAGCCGCGCACTTTGTCGCGTTTAAGCTGGTTGCGTTTATTGATGCGCAGCTGCTCGTCGCGCGAAAGCGGATTGGTCTTTGGTCTACCCGGGCGACGCTCGGTTGCGAACAAATCTAATGTCGTACGGTCCGTTTGTTCTTTTGCCATGATTCAGAGTGACTTCGGGGAAACGAGTTGTCGGGCCATTGCCGACACAGATAGCGCGCCATAATACATCAGGCGAACCGCTGCGCCAACGACCGCGGGCATTCTGCGGCGCGGTCGGGCAGTTTTTAGCCAGTTATGCCGCTAAAGAGGAGAGATATCGGCGAATGGCGCGCAGTACCGCCTCCGGTTTCTCTGCATGGACCCAATGGCCCGCGCTGGCAATCACGTGCGCGCGGGCCTGCGGGAACTGCGCCAGCAGCGCGTCGCGATACTCATCGGACACGTAGGGTGAGTTGCCGCCCGGGATAAACAGGACCGGATGCGGCCAGGCGGGAACCGGCTGCCAGCCAACGATATGGCTATATTGATCCCACAGGACCGGCACGTTAAACCGCCACTCGCCGTCAACGAAGGACTTCAGCAGAAACTGAATCACGCCCTCTTCCTGCAGGTGTTCGCGCATGACCGCCGCCGCCTGCTGGCGGGTTGCGGCGCCGGCGGCGGTCACGGCGTTGATGGCGGCAAAGATTTCGTCATGGCGGCGAACGTGATAATCCACCGGCGCGATATCGATAGCCACCAGGCCGTCGATGCGTTCCGGCGCGAGGGCGCTAAGCGCCATCACCGCTTTACCGCCCATTGAGTGGCCGATAAAGGTCGCTTTTTCCAGCTGCAGATCGTCAAGGGTGTCGAGCAGATCCTGAGCCATCGCGGCGTAGGTCATCTGCGGATCGCGCGGGGAAAGACCGTGATTGCGCATATCGACCTGCAGGGTATCGTAGTCGGCGACCAGGTCGCGTGCGAGGATGCCCAGGTTATCAAGGCTGCCAAACAGGCCGTGAACCAGGACCACCGGGGAATTATTGTGCGGATTTTGTGCAGATTGCGCGCGGCTATTTAATTTCATGGCAAAGTTCTTTTTTTCGCTCCGTCGGGTTAGGGTATTATGTTGGACATTCTGCCATCCGGCTGCAAGACCCAGAGCTATCTGAGTTTTACCGCCATCCTGGTTTGACGCTATCCGCGGTTAGGATTTGTCCTTATAATCCTGACAACTTGTATTCAGAATAAGATATCGCACTGGATTAAGATGAAAACAATTGAAGTTGATGATGATCTCTATCGCTATATTGCCAGCCACACCCAGCATATTGGTGAGAGTGCATCCGACATTTTACGGCGCATGCTGAAATTTTCCGCCGCTTCCCAGACCGCCGCCGCCGTTGCGAAAGCCGCGCCGGCCCCGGCTCCGGCCGCCGTTGTTGAGGCCAGGCCCGCTAACCCGGTGAAGGATAAGGTCCGCGCCGTGCGCGAACTGCTGTTATCTGATGAATACGCCGAGCAAAAGCGCGCGGTAAACCGTTTTATGCTGGTGCTGACGACGCTGTACTCGCTGGACAGCAAAGCGTTTGCAGCGGCCACCGAGTCTCTACACGGGCGTACGCGGACCTATTTTGCTGAAGATGCCCGCATTCTGCTGAAAAGCGGCAATCAGACTAAGCCTAAGCAGGTCCCCGGCACGCCGTGGTGGGTGATTACCAATACCAACACTGGCCGCAAATGCAGCATGATTGAACATATCATGCAGTCAATGCAATTCCCCGCGGAGTTGATTGAGAAGGTCTGCGGCACGATCTAGCTTTATTCACCCTTGCATCAGAAGGATCAGGCAATGGCAATCGATAAACGTGCGGGGCAGCCTGCACAACAGAGTGATTTGATTAACGTCGCCCAGCTGACTGCCCAGTACTATGTACTGAAGCCGGAAGCAGGCAACGCGGAGCATGCGGTGAAGTTTGGGACCTCTGGCCATCGCGGCAGCGCAGGTCGCCATAACTTCAACGAGCAGCATATTCTGGCGATTGCTCAGGCGATTGCGGAAGATCGTGCGAAGAACGGGATTACCGGTCCATGCTACGTCGGTAAGGATACCCACGCGCTCTCCGAGCCGGCCTTTATTTCCGTACTGGAAGTACTGGCGGCTAACGGTGTTGATGTGATCGTGCAGGAGAACAACGGCTTCACCCCGACGCCGGCGATTTCCAACGCCATTCTGGTGCACAACAAAAAGGGTGGCCCGCTGGCGGATGGCATCGTAATCACGCCGTCGCATAACCCGCCGGAAGATGGCGGTATCAAGTACAACCCGCCGAACGGCGGTCCGGCTGATACCAACGTCACCAAGGTGGTGGAGAACCGGGCTAACGAACTGCTGGCTTCCGGCCTGGAGGGCGTGAAGCGCATCTCTCTCGATGCCGCTCTGGCCTCCGGCCACGTGAAAGAGCAGGATCTGGTTCAGCCGTTTATTGAAGGGCTGGCGGATATCGTCGATATGGCGGCGATTCAAAAAGCGGGCCTTAAGCTTGGCGTCGATCCGCTGGGCGGCTCCGGGATTGAATACTGGAAGCGCATCGCCGAGTACTACAAGCTGAATCTGACCATCGTTAACGATCATGTCGATCAAACCTTCCGCTTTATGCACCTGGATAAAGACGGCGCCATCCGCATGGACTGCTCGTCCGAGTGCGCGATGGCCGGCCTGCTGGCGCTGCGCGACAAGTTTGATCTGGCCTTCGCCAACGATCCGGATTACGACCGTCACGGCATCGTAACCCCGGCCGGACTGATGAACCCGAACCACTATCTGGCGGTGGCGATTAACTATCTGTTCCAGCACCGTCCGCAGTGGGGAAAAGAGGTTGCCGTCGGCAAAACGCTGGTCTCTTCGGCGATGATCGACCGCGTGGTCGGCGATCTTGGCCGTAAGCTGGTGGAAGTGCCGGTGGGCTTTAAGTGGTTCGTTGACGGCCTGTTTGACGGCAGCTTTGGCTTCGGCGGTGAAGAGAGCGCGGGCGCTTCGTTCCTGCGTTTTGACGGCACGCCGTGGTCTACGGATAAAGACGGGATCATCATGTGCCTGCTGGCCGCGGAAATCACCGCCGTCACCGGTAAAAACCCGCAGCAGCACTATGACGAGCTGGCCGCACGCTTCGGCGCGCCGAGCTATAACCGCCTGCAGGCATCGGCAACCTCCGCGCAGAAAGCGGCGCTGTCGAAGCTGTCGCCGGAGATGGTCAGCGCAAGCACGCTGGCGGGCGATCCGATCACCGCTCGCCTGACCGCTGCGCCGGGTAACGGTGCGTCGATCGGCGGTCTGAAAGTGATGACCGACAACGGCTGGTTTGCCGCTCGTCCGTCAGGCACGGAAGACGCCTACAAAATCTACTGCGAAAGCTTCCTCGGCGAAGAACATCGCAAGCAGATTGAGAAAGAGGCGGTAGAAATTGTCAGCGAAGTGCTGAAAAACGCCTGATAGCCTGGTGAAACCTCTCCCGATAGCGCAGCGCTAGCCGGGAAGAGGGGACCCTCCCGCTCGGGCCCGGCGCTTTCGCCGCGGCCCGACGCTCTTCCAACCGAACCTAAGGCATAAAGCGATAGCCAATGCCGGTCTCGGTCAGCAGATGCTGCGGTCGCGCAGGATCAACCTCCAGCTTTTGCCGCAGATGACCCATATAGATTCGCAGATAGTGGCTGTGCTCCACCGCATTCGGCCCCCAGACGTGATTCAGCAGATGGCGCTGGGTTAGCACCTTGCCGGCGTTATTCAGCAGCGCAGCCAGCAGGCGGAACTCAATCGGGGTAAGATGAATCTCCTCCTCGCCGCGCAGGATCCGCCGCGCCGGAATATCAACCTGAATAGTGGAAAAGCGGACGATGGGCTCATCGGCCTGGGCACCGGCGTGACGGCGCAGCGCGACCCGCAGCCGCGCCTGCAGCTCGCCAATGCCAAACGGCTTGCTCAGGTAGTCATCGGCGCCGGCATCGAGGGCGGCAATTTTATCCTGTTCTTCCGTGCGCGCCGACAGCACGATAATCGGCATCTGGCTCCACTGGCGCACTTCGCGAATAAAATCGCTGCCGTCGCCATCGGGCAGGCCAAGATCAAGAATCGTCAGGTCAGGCTTGCGGGTTGCGGCTTCGAGCAGACCGCGCTGCAGCGTTTCGGCTTCAAATACCCGCATGCCGTCGGCTTCCAGCGCGGTGCGCAGAAAGCGACGAATAGCATGTTCATCTTCAATAATAAGAACGTTGATCACGGTTCCTCGGCTAGTGCTTTCAGTCAGTTCGCGCGTCGCCGCACCACTCATCCAGCTCCGGCGGCGCCTCTCGCGGCAGTGTAACACGGAAGCAGGCGCCGCCCTCAGGGCGCGTTTGCGCGCCGATGGTGCCGCCGTGGACCTCGACGATCGCCTGGCAGATCGCCAGCCCCAGCCCTACGCCTGGGATGGCGGACTCTTTATGACCGCGGGCGAACTTATCAAAGATAGCCTGTTCCTGGCCCAGGGGGATCCCCGGACCGCTATCCCACACGTCGAGCTGCAGCTGGCGATCGTCGGCCTGCGCCGTAATGCCGATTTGCGCCTGCGGGCCGGCGTACTTCAGCGCATTCTCCAGCAGATTGATCAGCACCCGCTCAAAAAGCGGCCCGTCGACGTGAACCAGCAGCAGCGGGTCGGGTAGCGCCAGATGAATATGCTGGCCGCCGAGGCCCGGCTCCAGCATCCGCAGCGCGCTGCCAACCACCTCTTCGAGGGTGAGCCACTCTTTGTGCAAATTAAAGCCGCCGGACTGGATCCGCGCCATATCCAGCAGATTATTCACCAGCCGGGTGGTGTTGAGCACGTGCTGGCGAATTTCATTGGCCTGCGGCGCGTGTTTAGACCCTTCGCTCGCCAGATCGAGGGTCAGAATTTCCGCCTGACCGAAGAGGATCGTCAGCGGGGTGCGTAAATCATGCGACAGCGCCGCCAGCAGGGAGTTACGCAGGCTCTCGCGCTCGCTGTTGAGCCGGGCCTGCTCTTCGCTGGCGGTGAGCGTCAGCCGCTCGAGGGCGCTGGCCACCAGTAGGGTAAAGGTCTCCAGCAGCCGCTGCTGCTCGGGGATCATCAGCTGGCGCAGGTTATCCGGCTCAACCACCAGCAGTCCCCAGCTGCGGGCGGCGCTTTTCAGCGGCAGGATCTGGTAGGGAACGCCGGGCAGCGTATCGGTGCCCGCGCCGGCGGGCTGGCCTTTATCGAAGCTCCAGCGCGCAATCGCATCATCCCACGAGGTGAGCCCCGCCTGCTGGGTCAGCGGCCGCAGAGCTCCGCTCTCGTCGGGCAGCAGAAGCTGGCCCCGGGCCTGGAAAGTCGAGGCGATAAAGCGTTCGCTGGTCAGCGCGATATCCTCCCGGCTGCGCCCGACCGCCAGCGCTTTTGACATCTCATACAGATGACGGGTGCGCTGCTCGCGGTAGCGGGCGACGCGGGCCTGGTAGCGCACGCCGGCGGTGAGGTTACCGATCACCAGGCCAACGGTGAGCATGACCCCGAAGGTCAGGAGATACTGGACGTCGGAAACCGCCAGCGTGCCGCGCGGGGCGATAAAGAACAGATCGAAGCTGACGACGTTGATAACAGTCGCCAGCACCGACGGCCAGCGGCCGTACAGCAGGGCGATAACCACCACCCCGAGCAGGTAGATCATCACCAGGTTGGCAGCCTCAAAGGCCACCAGCCACTGCATGGCGACGAGCGTAATTACCGCACAGATGGCCACCGCGACGCAGCAGCCCTGCAGCTGCAGCCGCCACTTATCCATCGTGCTGCGGCTATCGCCGGCGCGGGCGGGCAGGGGGGCGCTCTTTTCATCAAGGGCAATCACCACCAGATCGAGGTCCGGCGCGTGGCGGGCCAGGCGGTCGGCAAAACCCTGCCGATCCCACCAGCGGCGCTGCCGCTGACGGCCGATAACAATTTTTCCGAGGTTATGCTCGCGGGCGTAGTGCAAAACCGCCTTCTCTTCCGAAGGATCGGACAAGGTGGCGGTCTCCGCGCCCAGCTCCTGGGCGAGCCTGAGCGCCGCGAGGATCGCCCGCCGTTTGGCTTCCGACAAGCGATGCAGAGACGGAGTTTCAACGTAGACCGCGTGCCAGATGCTGCCGAGCCTGGCGGCGAGGCGGGCGGCGGCGCGGACCAGCTTCTCGCTGCCGGTATTGTGGCCGATGCACAGCAGGATAGCGTCGCGGGTGTGCCAGACTTTCTCCTGGCCCTGACGGTCGCGCCAGGCGCGCATCTGCTCATCGACCCGGTCGGCGGTGCGGCGCAGCGCCAGCTCGCGCAGGGCAATCAGGTTACCTTTGCGAAAGAAGTTCTCGATGGCGCGTTCGGCCTGGCCGCCGATATACACCTTCCCTTCATTAAGGCGCTGGCGAAGATCGTCGGGGGGGAGGTCCACCAGCACCACGTCATCGGCGGCATCAAAGAACGGGTCGGGGACGGTTTCGCGGACCTGCACGCCGGTGATGCCGCTCACCACGTCGTTCAGGCTTTCCAGATGCTGGACGTTAACGGTGGTAAAGACGTCGATGCCGGCTTCAAGCAGCTCTTCGACGTCCTGCCAGCGCTTAGGGTGGCGTGAGCCGGGAGCGTTGCTGTGCGCCAGCTCATCGACCAGAATCAGCGCCGGGCGGCGGGCCAGGGCGGCATCGAGATCGAATTCGTGAACGTAGCGCCCGCGGTGGGAGAAACGGCGCGGGGGGAGGATGCTTAGCCCCTCCAGCATCGCCGCCGTCTCTTTGCGCCCGTGGGTTTCCGCCACGCCAATCAGAATATCGAGCCCCTGGGCGCGAAGCCGCTGCGCCTCGGCCAGCATCGCCCAGGTTTTACCGACGCCCGCGCAGGCGCCAAAGAACACCTTTAGCTTGCCGCGATGCGGCTCGGCGGCGTGTTGCAGCAGACGGTCAGGGTCCGGGCGCAGCGGCTCGTCACTCATTTTTTAGTTATCCTTCAGGGCATCCAGCGCCATATTCAGCTGCAGTATATTTACCACAGGTTGGCCGAGAAAACTGGCCAGCGGTTTTTGCGTCGCCTCATTCACCAGCCGGGTGACCTGCCCGGCGCTCAGCTGGCGGGCTTTGGCGATGCGCGGTACCTGCCACAGCGCGGCCGCCGGCGTCAGGCCATTATCCAGCCCGCTCGCCGAGGCGGTGACCAGCTCCACCGGAACCCGCGGGCTGGCGTCGGGGGTGGCGCGACGCAGCGCCTCTACCCGTTCGCCAATGACTTTATCCAGCGCCGGGTTGCTGGCGGCGAGGTTGCTCCCGCCGGACGCCAGCGGGCTATCCGCCGTCTGGGCGATGGCCGAAGGCCGCCCCTGGAAATAGCCTGCGGCGGTAAAGTTTTGCCCAATCAGGCTGGAGCCGCGCACCTCGCCATCAATGCGGATCGGCGAACCGTTCGCCTGCTGGGGGAACCACCACTGCCCGAGGGCGGTCGTCAGCAGCGGATAGAGCCCGCCGGTGAGCAGGGTTAACAGAATAAATAGCACAACGGCCGGACGAATGAATGACATGGTATTTTCCTCACACCAACCCGGTCAGGGTCAGCAGCAGATCGATGATTTTGATGCCGACAAACGGCACCAGCAGCCCGCCAAGACCGTAGACCCACAGGTTACGGCGCAGCATGGCCGATGCCGACAGCGGGCGATAGCTCACGCCCTTCAGCGCCAGCGGGATCAGGAAGACGATAATCAGCGCGTTAAAGATAACCGGGCTGAGGATCGCCGATGACGGCGAGTGCAGGCGCATCACGTTGAGCATGGCGAGCTGCGGGTAAACGGCGGCAAAGGCGGCCGGAATAATGGCAAAGTATTTCGCCACGTCGTTGGCGATGCTGAAGGTGGTTAACGAACCCCGGGTCATCAGCATCTGTTTACCGATATGCACCACCTCAATTAATTTGGTCGGGTTGGAGTCGAGGTCGACCATATTTCCGGCCTCTTTTGCCGCCTGGGTGCCGGAGTTCATCGCCACCGCGACGTCGGCCTGGGCCAGCGCCGGAGCATCGTTGGTACCGTCGCCGGTCATCGCCACCAGCCGACCCTCCGACTGGTACTGGCGAATCAGCGCCAGCTTGGCTTCCGGCGTCGCTTCGGCGAGAAAATCATCGACCCCCGCTTCGGCGGCAATCGCCGCCGCGGTCAGGCGGTTATCGCCGGTGATCATCACCGTTTTGATGCCCATCTTGCGCAGCTGGGCAAAGCGCTCTTTGATCCCGCCCTTGACGATATCTTTCAGCGAGATAACCCCCAGCACGCGCTCGCCTTCGGCCACCACCAGCGGCGTGGCGCCCAGGCGGGCAACCTCTTCCACCTGCTTATCGACGTCCGCCGGGAAGTGGCCACCGTTGGCCTCGACGTGGCGACGAATGGCATCGACCGAACCTTTGCGGATCATGCGCTGGTCGATGTTGATGCCGCTCATCCGCGTCTGGGCGGTGAACGGTACAAAGGTCGCCTGCAGCGACTGCAGGTCGCGCTCGCGGAGGTTAAAGCGCTGTTTCGCCAGCACCACGATGCTGCGGCCTTCGGGGGTCTCATCGGCCAGGGAGGAGAGCTGCGCCGCGTCGGCGAGAGTGCGCTCCTCCACGCCGCGGGCCGGCAGGAAGGCCGAGGCCTGACGGTTGCCGAGGGTGATGGTGCCGGTTTTATCCAGCAGCAGGACGTCAACGTCGCCGGCGGCTTCAACCGCGCGTCCGCTGGTGGCGATGACGTTCGCGCCCAGCATGCGGCTCATCCCGGCGACGCCGATGGCCGACAGCAGGCCGCCGATGGTGGTGGGGATCAGGCATACCAGCAGCGCCACCAGCACCGTTACGCTGACCGCGCTGCCGCTCCACGCGGAGAAGGGCCAGATAGTGGCGGTGGCCAGCAGGAACACCAGCGTCAGGGCGATGAGCAGGATCGTCAGCGCGATCTCGTTCGGCGTTTTGCGCCGCTGGGCGCCTTCCACCATCGCGATCATCCGGTCAAGGAAGGTTTCGCCGGGGTTAACGCTCCAGCGTGTCACCAGCCAGTC
>NZ_JAQGFU010000058.1:0-24602 GCF_030078455.1 Klebsiella sp. Ech2A
TTCGGGCTGGGGCTGATCATTATTCTTAACCGCCAGCGCAACCCGTACCTGCGCATCGCTTCGCTGGTTATCGCGATGGCGGCCGGCTACCTGGCGGCCTGGCTGCTCGATATGCTCCCTGCCAACACCACGCCGGCCGACAGCAGCCTGATTATGGTGCCGACCCCGCTCTATTACGGCCTGGGGATCGACTGGAACCTGCTGCTGCCGCTGATGCTGGTGTTTATGATCACCTCTCTGGAGACGATCGGCGATATCACCGCCACCTCCGACGTCTCCGAGCAGCCGGTTTCCGGCCCGCTGTATATGAAGCGTCTCAAGGGCGGCGTGTTGGCCAACGGCCTGAACTCGTTCGTCTCCGCGGTATTTAATACCTTCCCGAACTCCTGCTTCGGCCAGAATAACGGCGTGATTCAGCTCACCGGCGTGGCCAGCCGCTACGTCGGTTTTGTGGTGGCGCTGATGCTTATCGTGCTCGGGCTGTTCCCGGCGGTGAGCGGCTTTGTGCAGCATATCCCCGAGCCGGTGCTCGGCGGCGCGACGCTGGTGATGTTCGGCACCATTGCCGCATCCGGCGTGCGCATCGTCTCCCGCGAGCCGCTGAACCGCCGGGCGATCCTGATTATCGCCCTGTCGCTGGCGGTCGGTCTCGGCGTCTCCCAGCAGCCGCTGATCCTGCAGTTCGCCCCCGACTGGCTGAAGAACCTGCTCTCCTCCGGTATCGCCGCCGGCGGTATTACGGCGATTGTGCTGAACCTGGTCTTCCCGCCAGAGAAAAACTGATCCCACCTTGCTCCCCGGTCGCACGCGGCCGGGGCTGCCCTCTCAGCACCCTCACATCATCTGATTACACAATTCCTGTCTTGAGGATTGCGCATAATTCGGGCATAACAGCCTTATGTGCCTCGCTCAGGATGTAAGACCATGAAATTGCCTGGAAAGTTGATTCTCTGGCTGCTGACCGCTCTGCTGGTCGCGATCGTTGCCGCCTGGTTCCTGCTACAGACCCACTGGGGCGCGCGTCAGGCCAGCGCCTGGCTGAGCGACGGCACCGGCTGGCAGGTCTCCTTCGATGCGATGGATCACGACTTCTCTGCGCCGCTCCATCTGCAGCTGCAGAACGTGACGTTCGGTCGCGACGGCAAACCGCCGACGCTGGTTGCCAAAACGGTGGATATCGGCTTCAGCACCCGCCAGTTCAGCGATCCGCTGCATGCCGATGAGATTGTGCTCAGCGACGGAACGTTAAATCTCTCCCCCTCCTCCGCCTCTCTGCCTTTTGCCGCCGACCGCCTGCAGCTGCGCAATATGGCGTTTAACAGCCCGGAGACCGGCTGGGACCTGAGCGCGCAGCGGGTAACCGGCGGCGTCAGCCCGTGGGCGCCGGAAGCGGGCAACGTGCTGGGGAAAAAAACACAGATTCAGATGAGCGCGGGTTCGCTGACTCTTAACGGGGTTGAGGCCAGCAACGTCCTGATTCAGGGCGCTATCGATAATGGTGAAGTCACGCTCTCGACTCTCGGGGCCGACATCGCCCGCGGAACGCTCACCGGCAACGCCAAACGCGGCGCCGACGGCAGCTGGCTGGTTGATAACCTGCAGCTGAATGAAACCCGCCTGCAGAGCGATAAGGCGCTGGCGGACTTCTTCGCTCCGCTGACCACCGTCCCTTCGCTGCAGATTGGCCGCCTCGACGTGACCGATGCCAGCCTGCAGGGCACCGACTGGGCGGTCACCGGCCTGGATCTCAGCCTGCGCAACCTGACCCTGAGCCACGGCGACTGGCAGAGCGAGGACGGAACCCTGTCGATGAACGCCAGCGAATTCATTAACGGCTCGCTGCACTTCCTCGATCCGATCCTTAATGCCGAGTTCTCGCCGCAGGGTATCGCCCTGCGTCAGTTTACCTCGCGCTGGGAAGGCGGGATGGTGCGCACCTCCGGCCGCTGGCTGCGCGACGGCAAGGCGCTGGTGCTGGATGACACCGCCTTTGCCGGGCTGGAATATACCCTGCCGGAAAACTGGAAACAGCTTTGGATGGAGCCGCTGCCGGCGTGGCTGCAGAGCCTGACGCTGAAGAAATTTGGCGCCAGCCGCAACCTGGTTATCGATATCGACCCGCAGTTCCCGTGGCAGGTCACCGCCCTCGACGGCTACGGCGGCGAGCTGCAGCTGGTGAAGGATCGGCGCTGGGGCGTATGGAACGGCAGCGCGACGCTCAACGCCGCTGCCGCCACCTTTAACCGCGTTGACGTCCGGCGCCCGTCGCTCAAGCTCAGCGCCAACGCCTCAACGGTCAATATCAACGAACTTAGCGCCTTTACCGAGCGCGGTATTCTGCAGGCCACCGCCGCGGTGTCGCAGCTTCCGCAGCGCCAGGTTAACCTCAGCCTGAACGGGCGCGGCGTACCGCTGAACGTCCTGCAGGCGTGGGGCTGGCCCGCGCTGCCGGTTTCCGGTGACGGCAATTTCCAGCTAACCGCCAGCGGCAGCGTGCTGGCCGACGCGCCGCTCAGGCCGACGGTGAACGGCCAGCTCAGCGCGACCAATATGGAAAAACAGCAGGTTGCGCAGGTGATGCGCAGCGGCGAAGTGAGCGGCGCCCAGCCCGCGCCCGTCGCGCCTTAATTTCCTCATCCTCCAGCCTTCTCCCTGCCGGGAGAAGGCCTCCTGATATTTCCCGCCCCCGAAACCTGTTGCCATTTTGCGGCTGTTTGTACCTATTTCCCGCAACCTGTTCCTTTCAAATAGCAGAATTGCTATAACCAAAACGCTGGAAGTCAAAAAAATAATTAAAGTCCCTGTACCTACAAAAATAAAAGGAACAACTATGTCCGCAATACGTCAACATGCTCTGGAGAATATGCAGAAATTCTCCAGAGCGATGATCGGTGCAGTATTGTTCTTGCCGGTCATCGGTTTAATTCTGGCACTCAGTTCTGTCTTAACTAACCCAACATTAATTTCTGAAACCAGTTTTTTACACCAGCTTGGACAGCTGCTCGGCGATACCTTCTGGCCATTATTCGGCAATCTCGGTTTACTCTTTTGCGTCGGTATTAGCTACGGTCTGGCAAAAGATAAAAAAACGGAAGTGGCGCTGGTTTCGGTCATGTGTTTTATCATGTTCCTGGGCGCCAACCACTCATGGCTGGAGCATACTCACGGCATTGCTGAAAAAATTAACGGCGAATATTACGGCACCGGCCAGACGCAGCTCTTAGGGTTCGTGGTGGTCGATATGGGGGTATTCCTCGGCATTATTCTCGGCTGCACCATCGCCTGGGTACATAATAAAGTCTCCACCATTGAGCTGCCCGGCGCGCTGTCGATGTACGGCGGCGCGAAGCTGACCCTGGTGGCCATGACGCCCGTCATCATTTTCTACGCCATCGCCTTCACCTGGATCTGGCCGTTTATGACCCACGGCATCGCGGCGTTAACCGGGTTTATGAAAAACGCCGGCGTCGCGGGCGTCTTCGTCTACGGTTTCTTTGAAAAATTCCTCATTCCCACCGGCCTGCACCATTTCGTATGGTCGCCGTTCCAGCTGACGCAGATCGGCGGCACGCTGAACGTTGACGGCCAGGTCGTTTCCGGCACCCAGGCGATATTCCTCGCCTATATGCGCCATCCGGACCTCACCCCGGTGATGAACGACGCCCTGCGCTTCTCCCAGCAGGGGATGACCACGATCTTCGGCCTTGCCGGCGCCTCGCTGGCGTTTTACCACACCGCGAAACCCGAGAAGAAAATGCTGGCTAAGGCGATTCTGCTGCCCGCCATTATCACCTCGATGCTGACCGGGATTACCGAGCCCATTGAGTTCACCTTCCTGTTTGTTTCGCCGCTGCTGTGGGTGATCCACGCCACGTTAACCGCCGCCTCGCAGGCCATTTGCGACATCTTTACCGTTCGTCCGTGGGGCGCATCCGGGCTGATCGAATTCCTGATTTATAACCTGCCGCTGCCGGTTTCCCTCACGCGCTGGCCCGGCTACGTGCTGATCGGCATCGGGCAGTTTGCCGTCTACTACGTTATTTTCCGCACCCTGGTGGTAAAACTGAATTTAAAAACCCCGGGCCGCGAAGACGACGAAAATGTGAAGCTATATAGCAAAGCGGACTATCGCAAAAAGATGAACGATAAGTCGGTAGTCACCGATGAAATTATTAATGGCTTAGGCGGTAAGGATAATATTATTTCCGTTGATAACTGCTTCACCCGCCTGCGGGTTGCGATTAAAAATATGCAACTGGTCGACGACGATATATTGAAAAGCACCGGTGCCAACGGCGTGGTGCGCAACAGAAATGAAGTACAGGTTATTTATGGCGTCAAGGTGGGACAGGTTCGTTCCCGGGTTGATAGCTGGCTCGCAGAAAATTAATCAGGAGTTATTTATGAAATTAACCGTATTAGGCGGGGGCGGCGTTCGCTCCGCGTTCCTGGCAAAATCACTGGCTTATAACGCGCACCGCATTGGTTTAACGGAAGTGGTATTTCTCGACAGCTCCGCAGATAACCTGGCCATCTTCGGCGAGATCGCCCGCTACGTCTTCCAGGCCATCCGTCCGGATATTCACTTTAGCGTTACCCGCGACCCGGTCGCCGCGCTGACGAATACCAATTACGTTATTACCACCCTGCGGGTCGGCGGCGACGAGAGCCGTATTCGCGACGAGCGCATTGCGCTTGAGCATAATACTTTAGGCCAGGAAACCACCGGCGCCGGCGGTTTTGCCATGGCGATGCGCTCGATTCCGGCGATTCTGGACTACTGCCGGCTCATCGAAGAGCACGCCGCCGAGGACGCGATCCTGTTTAACTTCACCAATCCGTCAGGGCTGGTGACCGAGGCGATTATCAAGTCCGGCTTTAAGCGCCGGGTGTACGGTATCTGCGATGCGCCGTCGGAGCTGATTCGCGAACTGCCGGAGATCCTCGGCTGCGACGAGCGTGACCTTGGCGTCGAGTGCTACGGCCTGAACCATTTCTCGTGGTTTACCCACTTCACGGTGCGCGGAGAGGACGTGACCGAACGCCTGATCGCCAGCCCGGATCTGTATCGTAAAACGGCGATGCAGTATTTCTCACCCGAGCTGGTAGAACTGTGCGACAAGCAGCTGCTGAACGAATATCTCTACTATTACTACTACCGCGAGGTGGCGTTAAAAGCGATTCAGGAAGCGCCGGAAACCCGCGGGGAGCAGATCGCCCGCATCAACCGCGATATGCGCGATGAGCTGCAAACCGTTGACGTACAGGCCAATCCGGAAGCGGCGTTCAATATCTGGATGAAGCACTACCTGCGCCGGGAAAACAGCTATATGCAGAATGAGTCGCAGCAGGAGAAGTTCCATACCCGCGAGCCGCTCACCCTGCAGCAGTTTATCGAAGAGCCGGATACCGGCGGCTACGCGGGCGTAGCGCTGGATATTCTGGAAGCGGTCAACAGCACCACCACCAAGCGTATCGTGGTGTCGATATCCAACAACGACACCCTCGACTTCCTGCGCCCGGATGACGTGATCGAGATTAGCTGCGATCTGAGCAAAGATGGCCTGAAGCCGGTCACCCCGGCGCACGTGCCGACGGCGCAGAAGAACATGATCGCCAGCGTCAAAGAGTATGAGCGTCTGGCGGTGGCGGCGATCCTGCAGCGGGATAAGTCGCTGGCGATACGGGCGCTGATGGCCCATCCGCTGGTCGGCTCCTGGTCGCTGGCGCAGAAGCTGGTTAGCGCCTACCTTGACGATAAGCTGGTTGCCGACTGGCGGTAATCACCGCCGGCCTCCGGGCTGCAGCCTCAACGCCGCAGCCCGGAAGCGCTGCGGCACCGCGTCTAAGGGGCATCGCCCGCCTTCCCTTTTGAAGTCTGGATAAACCACATCTTCAGAAAGCGCTCAAAGCCCAATATGCAGTAGCCGAAAAACGGGTTGCTCCAGTAAATATCGTCATCAAACTTCTGCGGGTCGTGAATAATAAACGCGGTATCCGCCGCCTGGGCCAGCGGGCTTTGATAGTCGCCGGTAAAGCACACCAGGTTAATCTCTTTCCCCTCCAGCGCCTTCACCCAGTTTAACGCCGAGCTGCTGCGCCCCGATTTAGAAATTATCCAGATCGAGTCGAATTTGGCGGCGTTTTTTTGCTCAAGAATTTCATAATCCGGCCACAGCGCAAGGCTGGCGTTTACGCCGGTCACCAGAAACTTATTATAAATATATTGCGCAATCAGCTGCGAGAAGCCGCTGCCGTGAACCAGAATGCGGTGCTGCTGCAGGCTTTCCAGCAGCGGGGTGACCTGCTCCGCCGGCAGAATGCTCATATAGTCGATGTCGTTGGTAACATCGAGCTTAGGCATGGTGATATTGAATTTAATAAAATAGACCAGCTCCAGCCAGCCGCTGAACTTGAGCTTCTTTGCCAGGCGCACCAGTGAAGACGGATTGCTGTAGCAGCGCTCGGCGACGGCGCGGATCCCCTCCCGCACGCAGCGTTCAGGATCGTGCTGAATAGAGCGCAGGACGGTCATTTCCGTTTTGCTCAGCTTAACGTCACGAAAGATGTTTTCTAAATCCATTCCGGGCTCCTCTCAGCGGCAGAGTACGCTACCACCAAACGGCAAAACCGTCTGTGGTGTGAGTCACCGGAATGAAACAGAAATTACTTTTTTCTAATAAATGGAATAAAAAAACCTTTTACCACCGCGGCATCGGGCACGGTCAGCAAAAAAACGGCGCCGTCGTCCCTCCATCGGAGCGGCGCTTCAGGCTTTTCTTAACGCCAGCGGCGTCGTGCGCCGCTTCTTTCCGGGCTTTTTTGACGGGCAAATCGACGCGGCAACCTCTGTGAAGAGGAGATTGCGCTAACGGGCGAGAATGTAAAAAAGTGTAAGCCACGGATTTTGAAGGGATTTGACCAGGAGTGTTCTGTAAAGTCCAGTTTTAACAGTAAAAAAGTGCGTTTAGGTATGTGGTAAATGACTGAAAGTAGCTATAATGCGCCCCGCCTCCATGTAGCAATCGAGGCGCGGAAGATCGTCATCTCCGGTGAGGTGGCTGGACTTCAAATCCAGTTGGGGCCGCCAGCGGTCCCGGGCAGGTTCAACTCCTGTGATCTTCCGCCAGTTGCTCCCCTCTACACCATTTGATGGTGAATTCTGTGCCAGGCGCGGGTAATCACTCTTTCAATCCTTCATTAAAATCGATTCTGCATTCAGCCTATTTTCGACCTTATTCGCTTTCTCCCATCCAGGCGTAGAATTTAACCTTTAGCTTTCAGCTCCATGCATGACCGTTTGGCAAATGACTTCGGATGTTGCGCGAGGAAAACCAGAGCCTGCCCTGGCCGGTAAAAACAGCAGGGGCCTCCCTGCCCCACCTCTCATCAGAAGTAATAGCCAATATTGACGTTAGTGCGGAAATACCATTTGCCGCTGCCCTCGGACTCGGTGCTGGTCCAGCCCGTGGCGTTCAGCGCCCCGCCCCAGGGGTTGGCATTCTTCGCCCAGCTGAGGTCGACCCACAGCATCACCGGCAGGGCAAAGACCTGCACCCCAACGGTATTCATCTGCGAATCCTGCCAGCCGCTTTTATCTTTCCACAGCACGCTGTAGTCGTTATAGAAACGCAGCTTTGACACCGCCCCCCACTTCACATCCACGTCGCGGGCGAGGTTTAGCGACGCGGTAGTACCCTTGGCCGGAATGAGATAGGCCGGCGTCAGGCCGTTGCCGCCCATCAGGATCGTATCGTCGCTGACGCCCGCGGGATTCTTAGGATCGTACTGATAGCGAATCACTTGCGACGTGAGTTGCCACGGCCCGTTGTGTACCATTCCGTGCAGGCCTGCTGCCCAGAAGGTGCCGTCATCGTCCGTTTCGCGATTATGTAGACGCGCCAGCGCCAGCGAGCCGCCCAGCTCGTTGTTCCAGCCTCCGCCGCGAAACTCCCGGGCGATGCGGACGTTAACCTGATCGCGCTTCTCGTTACGCTGCTGGTGCTGGCTGGGGTAGAAGGTGTTCTTCAGGCGGCTGTAATCACCCACCTCCGGCGCATAGCGCAGGTTTTCCGGCTCCATCCACGGGAAATAGGCCATATCCAACGACCAGTTATTATCGTGATATTGATAGTTCACCCCGCTGCCGGCATTAACGCCAAAGCCTAAATAAAAGGGAATGCCGTAGGACCAGCCGAATTGCGGATAGGGTTCAAGGCCAAAAGGTTTACCCGGAATACCGAGCGTAATATTATTATTATCGTTTAAACGGTATCCCACATAGGCCCGGTCGACGGCATATTTATGGTGGTCCTGGAACCAGAAGCCGGCGTCAAAAAAATAGTTATTATAAAATCCGCTGCTGTCGATACGAAAGGTATCAAAACGCAGATGCGGCGGGTGGCGATAATTACTACCCTGCCAGTCTTCATAACGGTAGTTTGCCCGCAGGGCGCCGCCAAAATCCACGCCAGCGAGATTATCGGCGCTGCGCCAGCCGATATGCGGAAACGGCTTTCCTTGCTCCGCCTGCGCGAAGCCCCCGGTACACGCGCCCAGCAGCAGCGTGATGATAATTTTACGCATAGCACATGCCTCACTTTATATTTTAATAAGCAACAGAAGTCCGCCGCCGCTAAATAGTGGCGTTTTTAATTAATTTGTCTCAGCGGTGAAACAATCAGCTAAATATCGCGATGATGATATTTTTGTCTCAAATATGAAACTCTGTTTATTATTTGATATAGAGAAAGTCGCATGCAGCCTGGCGTGAGTCAAGGCATAAACTTTGAGCTATAACGCAATATTATTATTCATTACTTCAGGAATGAATATTTTTGAAGTCTACGCAAAATTATTCTCAAATATGAAACTGCGAGGGCCGGACCGTCCGGCCTTGTGGCGCGAGCTGATTTTCTCTTTTTGAATATAACTCTTATCGCCGCCGGGCCGTTTTTCACCGGCCGCCGCCGGTCTATCCTCGACGCATTCAACCGATGAACCCATTCGCAAACCGGAGAGTATATGAAAGCAATCGCCATTACCCGCGCCGCGGCAGAAGGCCGCAATATCCCCTTTTTAAGCGCCATCGAGCTGCCGGTTCCCAGCGCCGAGGGCCATGACCTGCTGGTTGAGGTCAAGGCCATTTCCGTTAACCCGGTGGACACCAAAGTGCGCGCCGGATTCGATGCCGATACGCCGCGCGTGCTGGGCTGGGATGCGGTTGGCACGGTTAAAGCCGTTGGCGATGCGGTCACCCTCTTCGCGCCGGGCGACGAGGTCTGGTACGCCGGCGCGCTGGGCCGTCCGGGCAGCAACGCGGAGTTTCAGCTGGTGGACGAGCGGATCGTCGCCCTCAAGCCGCGCTCGCTGGATAACGCTTCCGCGGCCGCCCTGCCGCTCACCGCCATCACCGCCTGGGAATTGTTATTTGACCGCCTGGGCGTCCAGGAGGGCGGCAACGCGGGCGACACGCTGCTGATCGTCGGCGCGGCGGGCGGCGTCGGGTCAATCCTGACCCAGCTGGCCAGCAGGCTGACCGGGATGACGGTGATCGGGACGGCATCGCGTCCGGAGAGCCAGAAATGGGTGCTGGACGCCGGCGCGCATCAGGTTATTGACCACAATAAGCCGCTGAGCGAAGAGCTGGCCCGCATCGGGGTGAAGGAAGTGACCCACGTCGCCAGCCTGACCAACACCGAGCAGCACTATCCTCAGCTGATTGCCGCTCTCGCGCCGCAGGGCAAGCTGGCGCTGATCGACGATCCGCAAACCCTCGACGCCCGACCGCTGAAGGCCAAAAGCATCTCGCTGCACTGGGAGTTTATGTTTACCCGCTCGATGTTTGAAACGTCGGATATCATTGCCCAGCACCGGCTGCTGACCCGCGTCGCCGCGCTGATTGATGATAAAACGATTAAAACCACGCTCGGCGCACACTACGGCGCCATCACCGCGGAGAATCTGCAGAAAGCCCACGCTCATCTTGAAACCGGTCGCGCGGTGGGCAAAATCGTGCTGGAGGGGTTCTAAGACAACGGTTTGCGGCACTGAAGCGCCTTTCTGACGGCCGTTGAGCCCCGATAACCCCTGACTCCCCCGCCGGCCGGGGGAGCGTCCGCCCCTTTTTAACCCTTTGAGCTAATCCCCTCCCGCCGGGCGCTAGCCAGGCTACGCTTAGCGTTGCCGCGCAAAAAACACGCACCTCCCTCCGCCCCGTTCAGCACATTTATTCAGAAGAGGTTTCGCTATGCAGATCAACGCTATTGGTACCAATTCCGCCAGCCAGCCGCTGGCCGCGATGGCCATCTCCCGCCGCGAGCCGGGGCCGCACGATGTGCAGATCGCCATCGACTACTGCGGCGTCTGTCACTCCGACCTGCACCAGGCCCGCTCGGAATGGGCAGGGACGATCTATCCCTGCGTGCCGGGGCATGAAATCGTCGGCCGGGTGACCGCCGTCGGCGACCACGTCTCCGGCCACGCGGTGGGCGACCTGGTGGGCGTCGGCTGTATGGTCGACAGCTGCCAGCAGTGCGAAGAGTGCGAGGCAGGGCTGGAAAACTACTGTGACCACACGGTGCTCACCTATAACGGCCCCACTCAGGATGCGCCCGGCCATACGCTGGGCGGCTACTCCCAGCAAATCGTGGTTCACGAGCGCTACGTGCTGCGCGTGCGCCACCCGCAGGAGCAGCTGGCCGCCGTAGCGCCGCTGCTGTGCGCCGGTATCACCACCTACTCGCCGCTGCGCCACTGGAACGTCGGGCCGGGCCAAAAAGTAGGCATCGTCGGCATCGGCGGGCTGGGACACATGGGGATCAAGTTGGCCCACGCCATGGGCGCCCACGTGGTGGCCTTTACCACCTCGGAATCCAAGCGCGACGCGGCCAGGGAGCTGGGTGCGGATGAAGTCGTGGTGTCGCGCAACGAGGCGGAAATGGCGGCGCACGTCAAAAGCTTCGACTTTATTCTTAACACCGTGGCGGCGCCACACAACCTCGATGCCTTCACCACGCTGCTTAAACGCGACGGTACCCTGACCCTGGTAGGCGCGCCGGCGACCCCGCACCCGTCGCCGGAGGTGTTTAACCTGATATTTCGTCGCCGGTCGATTGCCGGGTCGATGATTGGCGGGATCCCGGAAACCCAGGAGATGCTCGATTTCTGCGCCGAACACAGCATCGTCGCCGATATTGAGCTGATCCGCGGGGATCGGATCAACGAAGCGTGGGAAAGGATGGTCAAGGGCGACGTCAAATATCGCTTCGTGATCGACATCGCCACCCTCGCCGGCTAAGCCCCGCGGCGAAAGGTCCGCCGCCACTCCGCCGGGCTGACGCCAAAGCGGGACTTAAACTGCTGGCGCCAGGTGATGGCGGAGCGAAATCCGACCATTTCTGCCACCTGCTCAACGGGCATCTCGCCCGCTTCGAGCAGGATCTGGCTGCGCCGCAGCCGCTCGGCGGTGAGCCAGTCGGCAATGCTCATCCCGGTGGCCTGCGCAAAATGACGGGTCAGGGTGCGGCGGCTCATCGCCACCAGCTGGGCCAGCGAATCGAGATTGTGCGCTTCGTGAATATGCTGCTGGAGATACTCAAGCAGGCAGTTAATCCGCGCATCGCGGGTGCTTTTCGGCACCGGCTGGGCGATAAACTGCGCCTGACCGCCTTCGCGATGGGGCGGAACGATCATCCGGCGGGCAATCTGGTTGGCCGCCAGGCTGCCGAAGCGCTGACGAATAATATACAGGCAGCAGTCGAGCGCCGCCGCGGTGCCCGCTGAGGTGATTATCCGCCGGTCATCAACGTACAGCGCGTTGATATCCAGCCGCACCTGCGGGAACAGGCGCTGAAAATCCTGCTCAAACTCCCAGTGGGTCGCCGCCCGCCTGCCGTCCAGCAGCCCGGCGTAGCCCAGCACGAACGCCCCCAGGCAGAGACCGACAATTTCAGCGCCGTTGTCGCTCGCCCGCACCAGGCTATCGAGCAGCGCCTGCGGCGGGCGCTGATTTACCGCGCCCCAGTAGGGCACCACCACAATATCCGCCCGCTCAAGGGCGGTAAAATCATCCCGGGCGTGAAGCGCAAAGCCGTCGCGGGCGGTCAGCAGCCCTGGCCGCTCGGCGCACAGATGGAGGTTAAAGCGCTTCGTTTCTGACACGCTGTCGCCAAACAGCATGCAGGGAACGGAGTAGTGAAACGGGCTAAACCCTTCCACCGCGACAATCGCCACGTCGGTTAATTTCATCGCTGCCTCCTCTCCCCGTCAGGAAGTTAAAATACCATGCTTTCCCCATCCTGCGGGATGCTGACCACCCCGGCAATCTGGTTGTCAGCCACGTACTCGCTCAGCTCCCGGCGGCTCAGCAGGCAGTGGTTCACCGCCTCCATATGGCCGACGACGATCTGCGCTTCCGGCAGGGTAAAGTGCGTTTTCAGCACGTCTTCTTTACCCATGATGATCGGCCCAAAGCCGATGACGTGGGCATATCCGGCATTCAGCACCACCACGTCGGGGCGCAGGCGGATCATGTCGGCTTCGATTTCATCGCGCCAGATGGTGTCACCCACCAGCCACAGCGTTTTCTCCTGCGGATGACGCAGCACCACGCCGCAGGCTTCGCCCAGGCGCTCCGCCATCGCCGGCACGGCATAGGTGCGATCGCTCCCATGCTGCCCGGAGGTGGTTTTCTGCAGGGTCACGCCGGCAAATTCGCTGCTCTCAGACAGCAGGCGAATATCGCTAAACCCCTGACTACGCAGCAGCCGGGCATCGGCCTCATGCTGGACAAAAACCGGCAGCGCTTTGGGGATCGCGGCGATCGCCGCCGCGTCCCAGTGATCCTCATGGGTATGGGTCACGATAACGGCGTCGACGTCAACAATGACAGAGAGCGGAAAAGGCAGCGCCACCAGCGGGTTACGCAGCTCGCTGCGGGCGGTACCGGCAAATCCCGGCCAGGCGGCCTTATCCGCCAGCATCGGATCGATGAGGAATTTTTTACCCGCGTATTCAATTATTTGGGTCGCGTTACGGATGTGGGTGATGTTCATGATGCGCATGCCTCTTCGGGGGAATCTGGCGAACATCGTACGTCCCGCAAGCCTGGCGCAATATGGGCATTCGGGCAATGATCGATGAGATTGGGCCAACTTTCCGCGCTTGCCAGCCGCCGCCGGCTATGGTGTGCTGAACGCTCAATTTTCTGCACAAGTGGCCCCGATGAAAAAGAGACTGACCGCCGACGATATGCACGATGCCGAAGTGATTGCCGACACCCCGTGGTTCAGCATGCGCAAGGTGGCTATCGACGTCACCGCCGACCAACGCCGCGACTTTTACTCCATCCACTACCCGCGCCCGGCGGTAGGCATTGTGGCGATGCAGCAGGGTAAAGTGCTGCTGATCCGCCACTACCGCTATCTGATTGACCAGGTGGTATGGGCTATTCCGTCGGGCGGCATCGATGAAGGCGAAGAGCCGCGGGAGGCCGCCCTGCGCGAGCTGCGCGAAGAGACCGGCTGGCAGGCCAAAAACGCCGAGGAGATTATCCGCTACAACCCCTCCTACGGCAGCAGCGACCAGCTGTTCATCACCTGGCTTGCCCGCGATCTGGAGTACGTTGGAATGGACGCCGACCAGGATGAGGTGATGGAAACCGGCTGGTTTACCTTCGAAGAGATCCGGGAGCTGATCGCCCGCGGCGAGATGCCGGACGGGCTATCGCTGGTGCCGCTGCTGCACCTGATGGCGCAGCAGCGCGGTGGTTTAGCGTAGCGGCTTAAGCATGCGCCAGCGGAACCACAGCTGGGCGACCAGGATCAGCACGCCGCCGACAATTTTCTGCAGCGGCAGCTGCTCGTGATACCACAGGGCGGCGGCAATCACCGTCAGCAGCGGTTCGAGCACCATAATAATCGCCGCGCTGGCAACCGCCGCGTACTTCTGCCCCTTCATCTGCAGGCCGAAGCGCAGGCTGGTAGCGATAACAATACTGGCGAGCAGCCAGCCGAACGTCGGCAGGGTAAACGGCCGATCCCAGCTTTCAAACGCCGCCGAGATCGCCAGCCCCACCAGGCCGGTGATCCCCAGCTGCACGGCGGTTAGCGGGATCAGCGGCACCTCGCGGGCGCAGCGGCTGGTGTAGCAGAACCAGATTGACTGCACCAGCGCGGTGAGCAGAAACCAGCCCTGGCTGGGGTGGAAGGCAATCGGCATATGCAGGCTCAGCAGGGCAAGGCCGACGATCGCCAGCGGCAGGCACTCCCAGTAAGCGCGCGCCGGGCGCGTTTTCATCATCACCCATGCGGTCAGCGGCACGAAAAGCATCGACAGGCTCATGATAAACGCCCCCTCGCCCAGCGACGGCGTGGTCGATACCGAGTAAATCCACAGGCACAGGTTGAGCGCAAACCACAGGCCGCTGATGAGTATCTGCGGCCACTGCCGCCTCCCGACGCGGAAACCGCGGCAAAAGGGCAGCAGCAGCAGCGCGGCGAAAAAGAAGCGCAGGCCGAGGAAGGCAAAAACCGGCATCCCGGCGATGGCTTCACGCGAAAATATCCACCCGCACGCGGCGATGACCGTGGCGGCGACCAGCAGCAAATCCGCCTGACGTTGCCGAATCATAGACCCCCTCCCTGCGTGAGTGATTACCAGCCCGGCACCGCGCCGCCGTTGAAGATCGTTTCCGCCGCCTTCGCCACTTCCGGCGACTGGTAGGACTGCATAAACTCCTTCACGTTCTGCGCATCTTTATTGTCTTCGCGGGTAACGATGATGTTCACGTAGGGGGAGTTTTTATCCTCGATAAAAATGCCGTCGCGCACCGGAGAGAGCCCGGTTTGCTGGAGGTAGGTGGTGCTGATAATCGCCACATCAACTTTGGGATCGTCGATCACCCGCGGCAGCTGCGCGCCTTCGAGCTCCATGATTTTCAGGTTATGCGGGTTGGCGGTGATATCGATTGCCGTCGGCAGCAGCCCGGTGCCGGCTTTGAGGGTAATCAGCTTCTGCTGCTGCAGCAGAAGCAGCGCGCGGCCGAGGTTGGTCGGATCGTTAGGAATGGCGATAGTCGCCCCGTCTTTCAGGTCGGCGACCGATTTAATCTTGCGCGAGTAGCCCGCCATCGGGAATACGAAGGTGTTGCCGACCGCCACCAGGTGATAGCCGTGGGCTTTATTATCCTGCTCGAGGAACGGCCGGTGCTGGAAGACGTTGGCGTCCAGATCCCCGGCGTTCGTCGATTCGTTCGGCAGCAGGGAGCCGCTAAAGCCAACCAGCTCAACGTCAAGGCCATACTTCTCTTTCGCCACCTTCTTCGCCACTTCCGCCACATCCTGCTCTGCGCCGTTAATGACGCCAACTTTAATGTGTTTCGCATCGCCGTCCTGCCGATCGCAACCCGCCAGCAGCAGGCCCGCCAGCGCCACCGCGGCGGCTGTCCATAAACGCAAGTTCATTATTTTCACCCTGTTAGTCCATTAGAAAGTCATTATTATTTTCGTACGAAACTATAACGGCTTTATGGCCAGCTTTTAAACATCAAAAGCAGCAACAGGAAATAAAATCATCTGCTGAATTTCGCCTCATGGGCCAGCAGCCACTCTTTGCGCGCCAGGCCGCCGCCATAGCCGGTGAGCGAGCCATCTTTGCCAATAATCCGGTGGCAGGGAATAACGATCGCCAGCCGGTTGGCGCCGTTGGCGTTGGCCACCGCCCGCACCGCCCCGGCGTTGCCCATCTGCTCGGCAAGCCCCTGATAATGCTCGGTCGTGCCGTAGGGTACCGCCCGCAGCTGCTGCCAGACCGCCTGCTGAAAATCGCTGCCCGGCGTCTCAAGACTTAGGGAAAAGCGCTGCCGCTGGCCGGCAAAGTACTCCCCGACCTCCGCCACCGCCTGGCGCGTGTGGGCGTTTTCCCCGGCAATAATATTGGCCGCCAGCAGGCGCTGAAGGTCGCGAAATTCACTCTCCAGCATCCGTCGGTCGACAAACTCCAGCAGGCAAACCCCGCGCTCGGTGGCGCAGACAAACATCGGCCCGATGGGGGTGGTAAAGCGCTGGATCAGGATCACCCGCCCCGCTTTGCTCGGCGCCCGGCCGGTGAGCTTTTTGCAGGTATAGCCGAAACCGCTGAGCGAATCGTAGCCGCTGTCAAACGCCACGTCGGTCGTGCTGCGCCCGCCCTGCAGCTCCTGCAGAGCGGTATTGACCCGCAGCATCCGCTGGAAGGCCTGAAACGTCATGCCGTAGTTCTGGCTAAACCAGCGGCGCATGCGTTCCGGGCTGATGTGCTGCTGGCGCAGCTGGTCGTCGGTGATCCGCACCTTGGGCGCGGCGCGCAGCTGCTGCATCACCTGCTCCACCATCGGCGGCGCGGAGCTGGCGTTTTCCGTCGGCCGGCAAATCTTACACGGGCGAAAGCCGGCGCTGAGCGCGGCTTTAAAATCGCTATAAAATTCCACGTTTTCCCGCTTTGGCTTGCGGGCGCGGCAGGTGGCGATGCAGAACACGCCGGTAGTTTTCACGCCGACGTAAAAAAGCCCGGCGTACTGGGATGAGCGGGCCACCAGCGCCTCATACCAGGTATCGCATAACCCTTTGTCAGTCACCTGCATTGCTGAATACCCCTTTAAACGATTGCTGCTGCCGCACGTTTTGCAGCAGAGAGCGCAGATGCTCCTGCAGGGCGCTATGCAGCGCGTTGCCCATAGAAATCCGCTTCACTCCGAGACGAGTCAGCTGGTCAATATCGGGCAGCGCAGGCATCGCCATGACGTTCAGCGGCAGCGCAACCGCCGCCGCTATCGCCGCAATATCCGCCGCCTCGGTAACGCAAGGGACAAACAGGCCGTCAGCCCCATTTCGCGCATACAGCTGACCCCGGGCAACCGTCTCAGCCAGCGCCTGCGGTCGGTTAAGCAAAAACGGATCGGTGCGAATATTAAGAAACAGCGCGACGCCCGCCTGCTCCAGCCCCGTTTTGACCGCCCGCAGGCGACGGGCATAGGTTTCCGCATCCACCAGGCGCCGCTCACCGTCGGCCACCACGCTGTCCTCGAGATTAACGCCTGCCACGCCGGTTTGCACCAGCGCGCGCAGATTATCGACAACCTCGGCAACGCTGGCGCCATACCCGAACTCCATATCCACGCTCAGCGGCAGCGCAACCCGCGCGCGGATACGCGTGACGAGCAAGAGCAGCTCAGCAAACGAGAGCTCTTCACCATCGTTATAGCCAAAGGTGTTGGCAATCGCGGCGCTGGAGGTGCCCAGAGCCGAATAGCCCGCGGCAGCCGCGGCTCTGGCGCTGGGGACGTCCCAGACGTTAGCCAGCAGCACCGGCGTAGCCTGGTGATGTTGTTGTGCGAAATCCATATGTCCTCCGGTTTTGTTGTTATGCGCAGGATTCTGGCGCTTCGGCCCTGAAGACGACAACCGAAAACCGGACGACTATTTTCGCCTGAACCGGCGTCCGGCCGGACGCAATATCACCTTGCCCTACCGGCGTCGCCATTCGCCGGGCGTCATCGCGTAGAGCTTTTTAAAGGCCTTCGAGAAGGAGGCCAGCGACTGAAAGCCGCAGCGTTCGGCGACAACATCCAGGTTGCCCTGCCGCTCCAGGCGCAGCAGACGGGCGGCCATCGCCATGCGCAGCTGGGTAAGCCACGCCTGGGGAGTGAGATGATAGACGCGGGCGAAATGGCGGGCAAAGGTCGCCCGCGACAGGAACGCCCGCGCGGCCATGGTTTCCAGCGTCCACGGGTGCTCCGGCGCCGCCAGCACCGCGAATACCGCCGGCATCAGGCGCTCGTCGCTCATCAGCCGCAGCAGACCGCCCGGCGGCTGCTCCGTGCCGAGCAGCGTGCGCAGCAGCAGCACCAGTAGCGTATCGCCAAGGCTGCGAACGATGGCCCCGCTCCCGGGACGATCGGCGAGGCTTTCCCGCACCAGCACGTTGAGCAGGATCTCCAGCTCCGGGCACTCCCGGCGCTCGTCGGTATGCAGGTGTACGAGCTCAACCTCTTCGGCAAACAGCCAGCTGACGTGCGGGCCAAAGTAAAACTCGCCGCACAGCATCTCCAGCGCGTCGCTGTCGCTGCCGGTGCGCATCTCGGTCAGCGTGCCGTTAAAGCGGTGGGCAACCGGCAAAATCTGCCCCCATTCGAGCAGGCTTTCCATCAGGTGCGGCGAGCCGTGCGGCAGCAAAATGATGTCTCCCGCCCGCATATGCCGGGTTTGATGGCCAACGGTCACCCGCCCTTCGCCGCGCAGGACAAAATGCCACGGCACCACGCCGCCGGGCATCTGGTCATGGCCGGCCTGCCAGCGGCCGCCAAAACGGCAGTGCAGATTGACTTCGCAGCGCGGGGCCAGCAGCGCCAGCAGATGACTGAGACTATCCATACCTCTCCTGAGACGATAAGACAAAAAAGTGAGACGCAGAGCGCGAGTCTGGCACGCCGCCGGCGCCTAAGATGTCCCCACTGCCACGACATACCCGCAAATACACAGGAGTTAACCATGAGCCGTTTAGCTGAAATTCGTGAACAAGATGCCACAGGTAAAGCCGCAGAAATTTTTGGTGGGATTAAAAAAGCGATGGGCAAGGTGCCGAATGCCTTTCTGACCATCGGCGGCCACTCTCCGGCGGCTCTGCAGCAGGCGCTGGCGCATAACGCCATGCTGAGTAAGGGCAGCCTGAATGCACAAGAGCTGGAAGCTATTAACCTGGCGGTGAGCGAAGCCACCGGCTGTGATTACTGCCTGGCGGCGCACACCATGATGGCCAAAAGAGCCGGCTACAGCAGCGAGCAGATCCACGCCCTGCGCCGCGGCGAGTATCCGCAGGATGCGCACCTCGATGCGCTGGCAAAATTCGTTCAGACCCTGGTGAGCACCACCGGCACCCTGCCGGAAGCCGACGTCAGCGCCCTGCGCAGCGCCGGATTCAGCGACCAGCAGACTATCGAGATTATCAGCGCGGTCAGCGCCATTCTGTTCACCAACATGGTGAATCGGGTTAACGATACGGTCGTCGATTTCCCGAAAGCCGATTAACCCGTAAGTTAACGCCTGCTTTACAGCCCCAGAGCGCTGAGCCCCGGATGGTCGTCAGGGCGGCGGCCCTGGGGCCAGTGAAACAGGCGTTCGCTTTCGCCGATCGGCAGATCGTTAATGCAGGCGTAGCGCGTGCGCATCAGGCCGTGCTCATCGAACTCCCAGTTTTCATTACCGTACGAGCGGAACCAGTTGCCGCTGTCGTCACGCCACTCGTAGGCAAAGCGCACCGCAATGCGGTTATCGCTCCACGCCCACAGCTCCTTAATCAGCCGGTACTCCTGCTCTTTGCGCCACTTGCGCTGCAGGAAGCCGACGATCTCCGCCCGCCCGTACACAAACTCGCTGCGGTTGCGCCATTCGCTATCGGGGGTGTAGGCCAGCGCCACCTTCTGCGCATCGCGGCTGTTCCAGCCGTCTTCGGCGGCGCGTACCTTTTGCGCCGCGCTTTCGCGGGTAAACGGCGGCAGCGGCGGGCGTTGTTCAGTCATGATCTTCTCCTGTGCGGGTTAACTGCTGCAGGCGCTGATTCTCCTGCTCAAGGTCGTGAATACGCTGCTGCAGCGTCTGGCTATATTCCGCCACCTGCTGCGCGCTATAGCGCGGCGTAATGTGCTGCGGACAGTTCCAGTCGAACGCCTGCAGATGAAAGCGAAAAATACGCTCAACGCGGCTACGGTAGTTTTCCGGCTTCACCCGGGCCAGCAGCGCGGGATCGTCATCCGCCGCCAGCACCTCAACGGTTGCGTAGATTTTCAGCCTGGCACGGCGCGGGTAATCCATCAAAAACAGGCACGCCCTGGCGCTTCC
Organism: Klebsiella sp. Ech2A; assembly: GCF_030078455.1. Taxonomy (NCBI): domain Bacteria; kingdom Pseudomonadati; phylum Pseudomonadota; class Gammaproteobacteria; order Enterobacterales; family Enterobacteriaceae; genus Klebsiella; species Klebsiella sp. Ech2A. The sequence continues at coordinate 19,875 of NZ_JAQGFU010000058.1, forward strand.
CCGCAGGTTGCCGGTGCTGATGTACTGCCGGTTGCCGCTAAAATCAGCCATTGCCAGGGTGGTCTCATCCAGCAGATGCAGAAAGCCGGACGGCCCGCCGCGATGCTGGATATAGGGCCAGCCGGTTTGCGACACCGTCGCCAGATAAAAGCTGTCCCTGCTGGTAATCATCGCTTCCTCGCTGGCGGTAAAACGGTTCGCCTGACGGTGGCTATGGGGCGATTGCCACAGCCCGTCGCTGCCCATTTCATGCTGGACGTCCATCACATCCGGGGTGATGGCAATACCAAGAAAGTCACCGGTCATGCATCCTCCGCGCCTTGTATCACTGCCCACAGCATGGACTCTACTGCGACAAATGATAATACTGGGGATCTGGCAATCATCTTTCCGTAAGGCGGGATAATAATGGACCGATTAAGCGCGATGGCGCTGCTGGTGAAGGTTACCGAGCTGGGCAGTATGTCGGCGGCGGCGCGGGCGCTGCATACGCCGCTGACCACCGTCAGCCGCAATATTGCCGAGCTGGAGAGCGCGCTCGGCGCGCGCCTGCTGACCCGCACCACCCGCCGGCTTACGCTAACCGATGCCGGCGTGGAGTATGTTGCCGCCGCGCGGCGGATCCTGGAAGAGGTGGAGAACGCCGAGCGGCAGGCGGCGGGCGAGTATCTGCAGCCCAAGGGCGAGCTGGTGATCGCCGCGCCGACGATGTTCGGTCGTGTGCACGTTTTGCCGGTGGTGAGCGATTTTCTCGCCCGTTACCCGCAAATTAACGTTCGTTTGCTGCTCAGCGACCGTAACGTTGACCTGATAGACGACCACGTCGATCTGGCGGTGCGCATCGGCACTCTGCCGGATAGCGGCATGGTGGCCCCCCGCCTCGGGGAGATGCGCATTGTCACCTGCGCCCAGCCGCTGCTGCTGGCAAAGCACGGCGTGCCGCAGCGCCCCCGCGAGCTGGCCGGGCTGCCGATTATTAGTATTGAATCGCCGATGCCCTACAGCGGCTGGCGGTTTCGCGCCGCCGAAGCGGCAGACCAGCTGGTGACCCTGCGCGCCGTGCTGTCGGTCACCACCCCGGAAAGTGCCGCTGACGCCGCCCGGCTCGGGGTTGGCGTGGCGCGGCTGCTGCCCTATCAGGCCATCGACGGCCTGACCCGCGGCGAGCTGCAGCTCATTCTGGAATCGGTCGAACCCGAGCCGACGCCGGTGCCCCTGCTGTATACCAGCCGGGATCTGGCCCCGCTCAAGCTGCGCAAGTTCCTCAGCTTCGCCGCGCCGGCGCTGCGCCGGGCGCTGCTGCGCATCGCCGGAACCGCCTAGCGTGCCGCCTTTTTCAGCGGCACCTCTTTCAGCAGCCACGAGAGGACAAAGGCGACGGCCATAATGCAGGCGGCCATCAGGAAGGCGGCGTGAATGGCCGCGCCGAAGGCGTCGAGATAATCAAGGCGGATCGCCGTCGGCAGGTTCTGTACCGCCTCCGGGTTTAGCGCCCTGGGCAGCTCTGCGCCCTCCGGCAGCAGGCGCTGGAGGTTATTCTGCAGCACGTGGGTAAAGACCGCGCCGAACAGCGCCACGCCTATCGATCCGCCAATCGAGCGAAAGAGCGTCACCCCCGAGGTGGCCACGCCGTACATCTGCGCCGGCATCGCGTTCTGTACCGCCAGCACCAGCACCTGCATCACCAGCCCCAGGCCCGCCCCCAGCACGCCGGTAAACAGATACAGCTGCCACATCGGCGAATGGATCGTAATGCGGGTCAGCAGCACCATCCCCACCACGCCCAGCAGGGTGCCGAGGATCGGGAACAGGCGGTATTTACCGGTACGGCTGATAATCCGCCCGCTGACGATCGACGTCAGCAGCAGGCCGCCCATCAGCGGGATCAGCTGCAGCCCGGCTTCGGTCGGGGTCGCCGCCTTCACCACCTGCAGATAGAGCGGCAGGAAGGTCACCGAGCCAAATAGCGCCATGCCAATTACAAAACCAATCATGCTGCACAGCAGAAAGGTGCGGTTACGGAACAGCGAGAGCGGAATAATCGGCTCAACGGCCACCCGTTCCTCATAAATAAAGCCAATAATGCCCACGACGCCAAAGGCCAGAATGCACCACAGCTGCGGGTCATTCCACGGCCGCACGCTGCCGCCTTCGGAGGTGAAGAGGATAATGCACAGCAGCGCCATGCTCAGGTAAAACGCCCCCAGCCAGTCGATCTGGTGCGCGCTGCGCTTATTGCTGCTGTGGAACACCGCCCCGATCACCAGCAGAGCAAACAGCCCCAGCGGCAGGTTAATATAAAAAATCCAGCGCCAGGAGGCGTGCTGCACCAGAAAGCCGCCGATCAGCGGCCCGATGACCGTCGCCAGGCCGAACACGCCGCCGAAGAGGCCCTGATAGCGGCCGCGGTTTGCCGGAGGGATCACGTCGGCGACCGCCGCCATGCTGATCACCATCAGGCCGCCGCCGCCCAGCCCCTGCAGCGCGCGCATCAGCACCAGCTGCGTCATATTCTGCGCCAGGCCGCACAGCGCCGAGCCGACGAGGAACAGCACAATCGCCACCTGGAGCACGATTTTTCGCCCGAACAGATCGCCGAATTTGCCGTACAGCGGCACCACGATGGTTGAGCTGAGAATATAGGCCGTGACCACCCACGAGAGCTTATCCAGCCCGCCGAGTTCGCCGACAATGGTCGGCAGCGCGGTCGATACGATGGTCTGGTCCAGCGCCGACAGCAGCATCACCAGCAGCAGGGCGCTGAACAGCAGGCGGATCGACGGCGCCGGCCGGGCGGCGATTTCAGAAGTCATAGCAACACTCGCTTGAAATTAATTAAATGCATAATTAATATTTAGGGAAATGATGAATCTGGTCAAGAGGCCGTGAAGAAATGACAGCACAAAAAGACAACGATGTGCCGCGCCGTCCGGGCCGTCCGCGCGGCAAAAAGCCGGGCACCGCTAACCGTGAACAGCTGATGGATATCGCCCTGGCGCTGTTTGCCCGCCAGGGCATCGCCCGGACGTCGCTGAACGCCATCGCCAAAGAGGCCGGGGTCACGCCGGCGATGCTGCATTACTATTTCAACACGCGGGAGATATTAGTCGACCAGCTGCTGGAGGAGCGCTTTATGCCGCTGCGCAGCGAAATCAGCAAGATTTTTATCGCCCATCCGCAAGATCCGCTGACCGCGTTTACCCTGCTGATTGAGGCCCTCGCCGCGCTGGCGGAGCAAAACGACTGGTTTGCGCCGCTGTGGATGCAGGAGATGATTGGCGAAATGCCGGTGCTGCGCCAGCATATGCACGCCCGCTTTGGCGACGATAAGTATCACCGGATGCTGGAGACCATAGGCCGCTGGCAGCAGGAGGGGAAACTCAACCCGGCCCTGTCGCCGGAGCTGCTGTTCACCAGCCTGATTAGCCTGGTGCTGGTGCCCTATTCGCGCATTCGCACCGATCCGCGCTTAAAAACGATGTCCCGGCAAACCATCGTCAGCCACGCGCTAGCGATGATCCAGCAGGGGATTGGCGGCTGATATCCGCGGCTGTTTTCCCTCTGTCACCCGGATCGGACGCATCGCGCCGCAGTCCGGGGAGGCAGCAGCCTTACAGCGCCTTCGAGAGATAATGACGTTCCATGCCAGGGTGCGGGAAATCAGGCAGCGACATCTGCAGCCGGTAGCCCTGTTTTTGATAAAACGGCAGGGCCTGGAAGCTGAAGGTGTCCACCAGCACGTGGTTACACCCCTCTTCGCGCGCCTGCTTTTCCGCCGCACGCATCAGCTCGCCGCCCAGCCCGCTACCGCGCGAGGCTTCGCTGACCCACAGGTACTCAATACACAGCCAGTTCGCCTTTCTTTTGGCGATCAGACCGCCCTGCATCTCCCCCGCCCGATCGCGGAGATAGATCCCCAGTTCACCAAACTGCGTCGGGTCCAGGTAGCGCAGGTTGTATTCCCGTAGACCCGCCAGCAGCTCATCACGATCCGCGGGATTAATGCTGGTTGTCATTATTAGAGCCATTAACGTTCTCCAGGTTAAATCCTGTTAAGGGTATTAGCGGTTCTTACTTTCACAAAAAATTCTTATTTCCTCCATTATTTTTTGCCTTAATTTTCACGATTCAAATTTAGACAAAAAAACCTTTTCATTGGTCGTTTGAGACGTATAATGAGCAAAAAATGAGAATAATCATTCTCAACAAAAAGCCAGGAGTGGAGCCATCTCATCTGCAGAGAAGCCAAAAAATGACCGCTCCGGCGGCCGTCGTCGAATAACAGCATACAGGAACGTCTGAGTTCCTTTTTAGCCATTTTCGTTTACCCGAAGATGCCTCAGCGCCCAACCCATCACCTCACTATTTAATTAGCGGGGCGGACGTCGTTTATCCTGAGAAAATATAATGAAATACACCACCATACCCATCGCAATAGCATTATTTTTGCTGGTCGGATGCGATAATTCGCAAACATCTGCCCCGCAGCAAATGACGCCGGAAGTCGGCGTTGTCACCCTGAAAGGCCAGCCCGTTTCCGTTATCAGCGAGCTGACCGGCCGCACCACCGCGTCGCTCAGCGCCGAAGTACGCCCGCAGGTGGGCGGCATCATTCAAAAACGCCTGTTTACCGAAGGCGACAGGGTGAAAGCCGGCCAGGCGCTGTATCAAATTGACCCGGCCAGCTACCGCGCCGCCTATAACGAAGCGGCGGCCGCCCTGAAAACG
>NZ_JAQGFU010000059.1:0-23967 GCF_030078455.1 Klebsiella sp. Ech2A
ATTTTAAGTTCAGACTACAACATGCCTCTTTTGATGTTTACGGCCGAGGAGCTGGAAGCCATCTTTCTTGGCGCAGAACTGGTGCGGCGCTTACCGGATGCGACGCTGGCGAATAACGCCAGCGACGTGCTGGCAAAAATCGCCTCGGTAGTTCCCGCGCGGCTGCTCGGTTGTTTATCTTATTCGGCAGTAGGGATAAAGCCGGATGAGTCTGACAGGTTTAAACCCGATACGCGGAATATACGTATCGCCATTCGGGAAGGAAAAAAGCTGTTGCTGGATTACTGCTCCAGCTCCGGTGACATCACTCAAAGAACCGTTTGGCCGGTGGTGCTGGGCTATGACCAGAACTGCTGTCTCCTCATTAGCTGGTGCGAGCTACGCGGCGGCTTTCGTCACTTCCGGGCTGAGCGCATACGCCAGGCGACGATATTGCATGAAGATATTGGCACCAGCAGGAGTGAGCTCAGGAACCGTTGGGAACGCTGGCGGGATAATGAGATGAGACAGCTCAATGCAGAGTAATGTACAGGCAACCCCGGCTATTCGAGGGCAGGGAGGTTTACTCGCCGCCTGAAAAAATCAGGCCGACCTCCGTTCGTAAATATCTCTCATCATCCCCGCCAGGCCCTGGCGACGGCTCCGCCATGATTTTTGTGCGAGCCCTTTTCCCGGTTTAGCTAAGTCCCGACGCACGCTATCTGCAGCTTCTCCGTTAGCTGTCCGCTTCTCCTCTGCCTGCCGCAATACGGCCAACGTTCCCTGGCCCGTTCACCTTTCTCCGCTCATTGTCGGTTACATCACAAAAACAACTGATCAATAAACGATCAATATCACGTTAATATTTCATCAACACATCTACCATTGGTATTACCACTACATACCACTGGTGAGATCACATGGAAATCAGGCGTGAAAAGACAGAAGCCGGCAGCGGCTACGACCGAGTTGTAAAGTTTTTGCGGGATCAGCTACTCAACGGCGAACTGAAAGCCGGGGACAGCCTTCTGCCGGAGCGCGAGCTTTCGGCAAAGTTAGGCGTCAGTCGGCCGGTACTGCGCGAGGCGCTGCGGGCGCTCGCCATGGTCGGGGCGGTGGAGATCCGCCACGGTGTTGGTACCGTGATAACCAAACCTGATGTCTCCATTCTCGGTGAATTCTTTACTTTCGTTCTTGCCCACCAGCCCAACGTGGTCGATGACGTCATGCAGGCACGAATCGCGATTGAGCGTCAGGCCGTTCGCTTAGCCTGTCGCCGCGCAACGCAAAGTGACTACGATCGCCTGGCCTCCTGTCTCGGTGAAATCATTGAGACCATTCGCACCCCGGAGCTCGGCGCCTTAGCGGATTTCAGGTTTCACGAAAGCATCGTCACCGCATCCGGTTCGCCCACGCTTATCAATATTTATCAGTCCATCAGCATGTTGATGCGTCGTTCACACCTTGACCGCCGCGAGCAGATCATTCAGGTCGAGGGGATTGAAGAGTTCCTCATTAACCATCACCGCGCCATTTTTTCCGCTATCGTCGAACGTGATGAAAATAAAGCCGATGAGTTACTTGGCCGCCACTTCGAGATTGGCTCAGATTTTCGCCGCCGCGCCACCATCCTCAAGGCCAGCAGCGGTTCATCGACCTTCACTACTCCGTAAAAGGAAAACAGCAGATGCAGATTGTGATTGGCAGTGACCACGCAGGATTTCACCTCAAGCAGGAGCTTAAGCAGTGGCTGCATCAGGCCGGATATCAGATTGACGATGTTGGCAGCCACGACCCCGAACCGGTTGATTTTCCGGATATTGCCCTGGCGCTATGCAGCAAGGTGCGCGGCAGCGCGGATCGGCGCGGCATTCTGGTCTGCGGCACCGGCGTCGGGGCGGTTATCGCCGCGAACAAAGTCAAAGGGATCCGCGCGGCGGTCTGTCACGACGTACACTCCGCGCACCAGTCGGTGGAGCATGACGACGTCAACGTCATGTGCGTGGGGGCGCAAATTGTCGGGCCGTGGCTTGCTCGCGATCTGATTCTTGCCTTCCTCGAAGCGAAGTTTGTGCATGACGACGACTTTGTTCGTCGCGTCGCGAAGCTCGCTCAGCTGGAACAACTTAACTAACCATCAACCTGGAGCATAACGATGAGTAACAGCACTTCCGGCATTGTCGGGTTTATTGGACTTGGCGTCATGGGCCGCGAGATGGCGCGCAATCTGGCACAGGCGGGTTTTACCGTTCGCGCGTTTGATGTTGTCGCAGCGGCAGGCGATGCGCTACGCCCGTACGGCGTGGACGTCGTCAGCGATCTTTCCAGCGCTATCATTGATGCCGATATCGTCATCTCCATGCTGCCCGACACCCCGCAGGTTGAAGAGATCGTGCGCGGCGTCGGCGGACTGCTGAGCAACCCGCCGCGAGGGAAATTGTTTGTTGATATGAGCACTATCGCACCCGCCGCGACGCGCCAGCTAAGCGAATCGCTGGCAACCATTGGCGTCACGATGCTGGATGCGCCGGTTTCCGGCGGCCCGGTTGGCGCAAAAAACGGCAATCTGACGATCATGGTGGGCGGCAGCGCCGAAGGCTTTGCCCAGGCAACGCCTTATTTGCGCGCCATGGGCACCACGCTCAATCACGTAGGCGCATCCGGCGCGGGGCAGACGGTAAAGCTATGTAACCAGCTGATTTGTGGCATCAACATCCAGGCAATTTGCGAAGCGTTAGCGCTGGCGCGCGCATGGGATATCAATCTTCCTCAGATGCGCGAAGTGCTGATGGGCGGGTCGGCGGCATCCTGGATGCTCGACAAGCTGGGTGGCGCAATGATTGAGGGCGACGTCTCCGCAGGATTTCGCATCGACCTGATGATGAAAGATCTGCGCCTTGTGCTGGAGGCCGCGCAGAAGCATCCGGTCCCGCTCCCTGCTACCGCGCTGGTCGCCTCACAGTATCAAAACGCGCAGGCCTATGGCGAAGGTGCCAACGGCAATCAGGCGCTCTTTAAAGTTTACGACCGCCTGACCGGCCAGCAAAACAGCGTAACAAAATAACCGGGGTTGACCTTATGATGCTCGATTTCACAGCAATTCTCGCGCAGTGGCAGCTTCTGTGGAGCGGCGCGCTACTCACCGCCAAACTGGCTTTGGTGACGACGTTAACCGGTTTCCTGATCGGCACGCTGTGCGCCGCGGCGCGTCGTTCGGAGTCGGTTTGGTTGGCGCGCCTGACGGGCGTTTATGTCGAGTCGATTCGCAATACGCCTTTTCTGGTGCAGATCTTCCTGGTCTATTTTGGTCTCTCCAGTCTGGGCTTCTCATTCAGCGCTTTCACGGTTTCAGTCATTGCGCTCACCATCAACGTCGGGGCGTATACGGCGGAGATTATGCGCGCCGGCTTCGAGTCGATTCACAAAGGCCAGTGGGAAGCCGCCGAAACGCTGGGGCTGAACCGCTGGCAGCAATACTGGCACGTGGCGCTGCGCCCGGCGATTGAGCGCGTTTACCCCTCGCTCACCAGCCAGTTTATTTTGCTGATGCTGGCATCGTCGGTGACATCGCAAATTTCCGCGGAAGAGCTCACGGCAACGGCCAATTTTATCCAGTCAGAAACCTATCGCCCCTTTGAAACGTTCTTCATCGTGGCCTGTATTTACATCGCGCTGTCGCTGCTGATGCGGGTGATATTCTGGCTATTTGGTCAGGTAATTTTCCCGCGCCGCCGCCGTCTTGGCACGTCGATTTAAGGAGAGCCGTTGATGAATATTTCGCTTAACTTTGCCCATCTGCAGTTTCTGCTTGATGGCGCGCTGTGGACGGTGATTTTGTCGCTCATGGCCTTCGGCGGCGGCGGTCTGGTGGGGTTTCTCATTGCGCTGGGACGTATTGCGCCAGTGAAGCCGCTGCGGCTTCTGGTCAGCGCATGGGTGCAGCTGATTCAGGGCACGCCGCTGCTGATCATCATGTTTATGGTCTACTTCGGCCTGCCGCAACTCGGCTATTCGATTGCGCCTCTGCTGGCCGCGGGCATCTCTCTCACCATTTATGCCAGCGCCTATCTCGGTGAGATCTGGCGCGGCTGCATACAATCGGTTCCGCGCGCGCAGTGGGAGGCGGCCGAATGCCTGGCGCTGTCGCGCACTCAGCGCATGTTCAAAGTGATTATGCCGCAGGCAATCAAGCTGGCAACGCCGCCTACCGTGGGATTCTCGGTGCAGATAATCAAAAACACCTCGCTGGCGTCGGTGGTGGGTTTTGTCGAGCTGGCGCGCGCTGGCCAGCTCATCAACAACTCGATTTTCCAGCCTTTCGTTATCTATCTGATCGTTGCCGGCATTTACTTCTGCCTGTGTTTTCCGGTTTCAGCGCTAAGCCGCCGGCTGGAACGCGGAGCACCGCAGAAGCAGGCAAAGCGCCTGCAGGCCATGGCGGCACGCGTTAACCGAGGATAAGGATAAAGTTATGTCAATCATTACCTTAAGCAACGTACAGAAGAGTTTTGGTCAAAATTCAGTGCTGAAAGACGTCTCGTTTTCCGTGAATCAGGGCCAGGTCGTGGCGCTGATTGGCGCCAGCGGCTCGGGCAAAAGCACGGCGCTCCGCTGTATCGATCGGTTAGAAACCATCAACGGCGGCAGCATCGAAGTGTGCGGCTATAAAGTGGAGGATCCCAAAGTCGACCTGCGTAAGCTACGTCAGGACGTTGGCATTGTCTTTCAGAGCTACAACCTGTTTCCCCATCTCACCATTGAGCAGAACATTACGCTTGGTCCGGTGGCGGTGAAAAAAATGCCGAAGGCGGAAGCCAGAAGGCTGGCGCTCTCCGTTCTGGAGCAGGTCGGGCTCGCGGATAAAGTGGACAGCTACCCTGAGCAGCTCTCCGGCGGGCAGCAGCAGCGCGCCGCTATCGCCCGCTCTCTGGCGATGAAACCAAAAGTGATGCTTTTTGATGAAGTCACGTCGGCGCTGGATCCTAAATTAACCGGCGAAGTGCTGCGCGTGATTGAGCGGCTGGCGGGCAGCGGCATGACGATGATCATGGTGACCCATGAGATGAATTTCGCCCGCAAAGTCGCCGATAAGGTGATCTTTATGCATCAGGGAAAAGTGCATGAAAGCGGGAGTGCCGCCATTTTGAAATCGCCGGAAACCGAGGCCTTAAAGGAGTTTATTGCCAACGATCTGTAATTCACCCGATACCCTGTACCCATCCTCATCAGGAGAATAATAATGAAATACGCAAAATCGATTGCTCTACTCGCCGGCATGGTAACCGCGCTCATCGCCCAGCCGGCCTCGGCAAATGCGCTGCAGGATATCCAACAGCGCGGCGAGCTGCGCGTTGCCACCGATATGTCGCTGCCGCCTTCAGGCATGCTGGACGCCTCGATGAAGCCGGTCGGCTCCGATGTCGAAACCGCTGAACTGCTGGCGAAGGATTGGGGCTTAAAGCTGAAGTTTATTGAAACGACCGGACCGACGCGTATTCCGAACCTGCAAACCGGTAAGGCAGATATCGTCATTTCAACCCTATCCGTCACGCCGCAGCGTGCGCAGGTGATTGATTTTACTCGCGCCTATGCCGGGCTGCGCTCCGTTATTGCCGCGCCTGCCGCCACCAAAGTCAGCGACTGGGCCGATTTAAAAGGGCACGCGATTACCGTTACGCGCGGCACCACTCAGGACTCAATGCTGAGTCAGGATGCGATGAAAAAGGGCTATAGCATCCAGCGCTATGATGATGACGCAACCTTAGTCACCGCCGCCGTTAGCGGCCAGGCATACGCGGTCGCCACTTCCGCCACGCTGGTTAACCAGATTAAAAAACAGAATCCTAAATTAAGCTTTGAGCCCAAATTAACCCTAACGGTATTTGATTTAGCTATCGGGGTTAAAAAAGGTGAGCCCGAGTTGAAAGAAAAATTAAATGAATGGATTGTCACCAATCTTAAAAATGGAAAACTCAATGCCATTTACGAAAAATACCACGGTGAAGCTATCCCGGCGGAAATAATAAACCGTAAATAGCTTATCGCGTCCCTGCCGGCCCTTCGTTAAACAAGCCGGCTCTCCCCATCCTCAGAGGTTATTTTTCCCCACAGCGCGTCGCCGACGGGAGGATTTTGCTGAAAATAGTCCATCAGGTAATCGATGCATAACTTCAGCTTTGCCAAAGCTGGATGGAACGGGCTGGTGCTCGCCGTGATTTCCCTGCTGGCGATTGAGCGGCAGCTGAGCCGCATTTTGCACAGGCTGTTGAATAAGCAAAGAGCAGCGGCGGTTGCGAGAGATATTTAATATCGGGATCGACGCCGATAATTAAGCACGTAATCTGGCCCGCTTCCGCATAAAGTCCGGCGGCGGGCCGGATATTTTATTGCAACAGCAGAGCGCGGCTCCCGGCGATTCCAGGTTTCTCTTGCCGATATTCAACCGTTAATCAAAGGGGAGTCTGTCGGTTCAACATATTCAGCAGCTGCTCTACGGCGGTTACCCCCACCGCCTGCATGGCGTAGCAGATGCCGACCCGGCGCAGCAGCGGATAGCCGGGCAGCTGGCGCGAGCTCAGCTCGCAGCGCGATTCAACCAGCGACCGGGGGGCGATCGCCAGCCCGAAGCCCGCCTCCACCAGATCGAGCGCCAGGGTAAAGCTTCCGGCGTTGGCGCTGGGGGCGCCGGCCGAGGCGCCGTAAAACGGCAGGAATCGCTGATGGGAGTCGTGGGCCGGGTACATCACCCACGGCTGGCTGCAGAGCTGTTCCGACGTCAGCTCCGCCAGCTGGCCCAGCGGGTGGGCGGTGGGGTAGGCCAGCACGTAGCGCTCTTCGAACAGCGGCATAAAAAGCTCATCCTCACAGCGCAGGCTTTCGCAGCCGAGGCGAATATCGCCCGTGCAGCCCGGATCGAGCGTGACCAGCGTGTCCGGCATCTCAAGGCGGATCTTCTGCAGCAGCGACTCGAGGCAGGGAGACGCGATATCCTGCTCAACGCCAATATGCAGCGGCAGCTTGTGCTGGCGCTTGCGAAAGCGGGTGCTTAGCGCGGCCATATCCTGGATCATCCGGCAGGCGTGAGGGTAGAGCGCTCTCGCGTCCTCGGTCACCTCCACCCCTCGCGGCTTGCGCACGAAAAGCCGCGTTCCCAGCTCCTCTTCCAGGGCCTTGATGGTGGCGGATAGCGCCGGCTGTGTCAGACTTAGCTGTTCGGCCGCGCGGGTAATATTTCGCTCTTCAAATACGCAGATGAAGGCGCCGAGCTGTCGTTTATCCATAGTTATTTTTTATGGCTGTGAGAAAAATAAACCATTTTTCACCATATCTATGCGGATTTAAAGTAGCGCCATCAATTTTATTTATGAGGTGACTCCATGAACGCTGCAACAAAACCTTTAGTTGTGATTACCGGCGCAAGCTCCGGCATTGGCCTGGCGACCGCTAAACTGCTCTCAGAGCGCGGGCATGCGCTGTTACTGCTGGCCCGTCGCGTCGAGCGTATGACGGCGCTGAATCTGCCGAACGCCCTGTGCCGCGCGGTGGACGTCACCGACCGGCAGGCGGTCGCCGCGGCGATTGCCGAAGCGGAGCAGCAGTTTGGGCCGGTAGATGCGATGGTGAATAACGCGGGCGTGATGCTGCTGGGTAACATTGACCAGCAGGATCCCGATGAATGGGAGCAGATGCTGGACGTGAATGTCAAGGGCCTGCTGAACGGCGTTCACGCGGTCACCAAAGGGATGATTGAGCGCGAGGCAGGGACCATCATTAACATCAGCTCCATTGCCGGGCGTAAAACCTTCCCCAACCACGTGGTGTACGTCGGCACCAAGTTTGCCGTCCACGGCCTGTCGGAAAACCTGCGTGAAGAGCTGTCGCCGCACAACGTGCGGGTGGTGGTGATTGCGCCAGGCGCGGTCGAGACCGAGCTGCTGAGCCACACCTCCAGCGACGACATCAAGGCCGGTTACCAGGCGTGGAAGCAGGATATGGGCGGCAAAGTCCTCAGCCCGGAAGACGTCGCCCACGCCATCGAGTACGCCTACTCCCAGCCGCAGTACGTCTGCATTCGCGAAATTGTCCTCGCGGCAACCCGCCAGGGCGCGTAGCGGTTCCTGCTAAAAGAAAGAAGGGGGGATGACTCCTCCCTTCACCGCTCTTGCGATCCCCATACCAGCGCCATGCCTTCGCTCTCCGGGCGCACCAGCTTAAAGCCAAATTTTTTATACAGCTCGGGGACGTCGGCGACCAGGCTTACGTAGGCGCCCGCCGGCGCATGCAGCTCAAGCCAGGCCATCAGGTGCTCCATGATTTTTCGCCCCAACCCCTTTCCCTGATGCGCCGGGTCGACGGCAATATCGACGATCTCGAAATTAAGCGCGCCGTCGCCAACGATGCGCCCCATGCCGACAATCAGCCCGGAACGCTCCACGTATACGCCGTGGCAGCTGCGGGGCAGCGCGCGTTTAGCCGCCTCAAGAGGGCGGGGCGTTAAGCCGGAGATGACGCGCAGGCGACAAAAATCCTCTGCCGGAGGAACGGTTTCCACAATAGCGTAGGCTGCTGACATGTACCGATCTCGATAGTGGGCGTTCCCCTGTTTACCATCAACCACGCGTTCGCGCAACGGCGTGCCGCGCTCCAGCCACGCCCAGATATGGGCGCTGGAAAAGAGAAAGATGACGCAGGCGGCGGTGAGCCAGTGCAGCGTCAGCGTGAGGCGGTCATAGCGCTGGCGCCGGGCGGTGGGGGACTGTTGTTTCATAACAAAGGACTCCATCAGCGGTGTTTGATGATGGGTAAACGCGGCAGGGGGAATATCTATTCGGAAAATTTTTTATTGGCCGATCGCCCGCAGCGGCCGGTTTATTGCAATTTTGTTACATTCGTTACATAACGGCGGCTGCGGCATTGCCTGCGTCGCGGTAACAGGCATCATAAAACGACCTTCCGCCAAGAGTATTGCATCATGATCAGAGTCGCCCTGGTGGATGACCATGTGGTCGTTCGCTCCGGTTTTGCCCAGCTATTAAATCTGGAAGACGATCTTATCGTGGCGGGGCAGTACAGCAGCGCCGCCGAGGCATGGCACGCGCTGATGCGCAGCGACATTGACGTTGCGGTGCTCGACGTCGCCATGCCCGACGAGAACGGACTGAGCCTGCTCAAACGCCTGCGCCAGCGGCAGCCGGGGTTTCGCGCCATCATTCTCAGCATCTACGACACCCCGGCTTTTGTGCAGAGCGCCATCGACGCCGGCGCGAGCGGCTATCTGACCAAACGCTGCGGCCCGGAGGAGCTGGTGCAGGCGGTACGTTCGGTGGGGATGGGCGGCCACTACCTGTGCGTTGATGCGCTTAAGGCGCTGCGCGGCGGCGAATCCTCGCCGAAAGCGCTCGACGTCCTGACCCCGCGCGAGCGGGAGATATTCGAGCTGCTGGTGAAAGGGGAGAGCGTGAAGGCGATCGCCTTCAGCCTGGCGCTGAGCCATAAAACCGTCCATGTTCACCGGGCTAACGTGCTGAGCAAGCTGCAGTGCGGCAGCACCATTGAGCTGGTGCATTTCGCCCTCGATAATCAGCTGCTGACGGGCCATGGATGAAACGCGCCTCCCGTCATCTGGTCCTGATGCTGTTTATCACCCTGGCCTGGGGAAGCGGCTGGCTGATGCTGTGGACGCTCAGCTTCTATTTGACCCACAACGGCCAGCAGGCGGTGCTGTTCCTGCCGCAGGGCGTCTATCTGGCGCTGCTGATCCTGCTGCCGCGCCGCTTTTGGCCGGCGGTAGTCCTGCCGCCGCTGGCGGCGATCGTCTGGCTGCGCAGCGAGCAGCTGCTGACCGGCTACGCGATCGCGATCGTCCCGCTGGTGGGCATGCTCTCGGCCGCTATGGCGCAGCGTTTCTGGTACCGTTTCCCGCTCTACTGGCAGCGGCTGTCGCTGCTGATTGCCGCGGTCAGCGCCAACGCGCTGCTGCAGACCCTCGCCCTGATCGCCTTTTTGCAAAGCCCCACGACGCTGCTCGGGCTGGCCTCGTTTACCGGCGGCGTGCTGCTGGCGCCGTTTGTCTATCTGATGTTCGAGTTTTTACGCCAGCAGCATCGTTACCAGCTGCTGGGGCTGGATACCAGCAACCCGCCGCTGCGCGCCTCGCTGATTATCTGGTGCAGCCTGTTTTTTATCATCGGCATCGGCACCCAGATGGTGCTCTCCCCGGCGCTGGAGCGGCTGCTGCTGATCGTGGTGTTTTTGCCTAACGTGGTGATGGCGTGGAAGTTTGGCTGGCAGGGCGGGGTGCTGTCCGGCCTGCTCGGCAGCATGATGATCGCCATCGCGCGCCAGGTGGGCGGCGGCTTTACGGATCTGCTGGAGCTTGAGATTTTCCTCGCCACCCAGTCGCTGCTGGGGATCGGCCTGGGTATCGCCATCAGCCGCCAGCAGCACCTGGCGCTCAATCTCGATCGCTATCGCCGCCGGCTCGAGCAGGAGCTGCAGACCCGGCGCGAGCTGACGGAAAAGCTGATCCACACGGAGGAGGATACCCGCAAGCATCTCGCCCGCGAGCTGCATGATGAAATCGGGCAGAACATCACCGCCATTCAGATCCAGTCGCAGCTGGTCAAACGGGCCGGCGGCAGCGCCCTGGCGATTGAGGCCGCCGGACAAATCAACGCCCTGGCCCAGCGCATTCACCACTCCACCCGCCAGATGCTGCGCCAGCTGCGTCCCCCGGCGCTGGACGAGCTGTCGCTCAGGGAGGCGCTGCACCATCTGGTGAAGGAGTTCGCCTTTGCCGAGCGCGGAATTAACTGCCGCTTTGACTACCGGCTGGCGGCCCCGCCGGCCAACGAAATCCTGGTCTTTACCCTCTACCGCCTGCTGCAGGAGCTGCTCAATAACGTCAGCAAACACGCCGGCGCCAGCGAGGTGGCGATCCTGCTTTGCCAGCAGGGCGACGGCCTGTATCTCGAGGTGCGGGATAACGGCAGCGGCCTCGGCCCGCAGAATACGCCGGGCTTTGGCATGCAGGGCATCCGCGAGCGCGTCCACGCCCTCGGCGGGGAGCTGACCCTGGAATCACGCGGCGGCACGCGCGTAATTGTTAACCTGCCCACATTTTCGTCACAAACACTTCGCTAACCAGGAAAAAGTCTTAGCCGCACCGGACTTTCTCTCATCCATTTTGCCGCGCGCTTTTATATCGTCAGCCTAAACGGAGAACGCCATGCCCGCACTGTCTGCTGCACAGATCGCTCAACGCTACCGGACCCAGCGCCCGAGGCTGCTGCTGTGCATGGTCATTGGCTACGCCGCGTTCTACCTGACGCGTAAAAGCATCAACTACGTGCTGCCGGTTTTGCAGCTGGATATGGGGCTGAGCAAAAGCGACATCGGGCTGATCGGCTCGCTGTTCTATCTGAGCTACGGCCTGTCGAAATTTGCCGCCGGATTGTGGCATGACGGCCACGGACAGCGGGCGTTTATGGGGATTGGCCTGCTGGCGACCGGCGTGCTGAACGTGCTGTTCGTGTTTAGCCACTCCCTGCCGGTGCTGCTGTTTATCTGGACGCTAAACGGCTTTTTCCAGGGATGGGGATGGCCGCCCTGCGCCCGGCTGCTCACCCACTGGTACTCGCGCAACGAACGCGGCTTTTGGTGGGGCTGCTGGAACACCTCCATCAATATCGGCGGGGCGATTGTGCCGCTGATTTGCGCCTTCGCCGCCCACTTTTGGGGCTGGCGGGCGGCGATGCTGGCGCCGGGGATCGTCAGCATCGTGCTCGGCATCTGGCTGACCACCCAGCTGCGGGGTACGCCGCAGGAAGAGGGGCTGCCGACGGTGGGCGAGTGGCGCAACGATCCGCTGGAGCTGCGCCAGGAGCTGCAGAGCCCGCCGATGGGGCTGTGGCAGATGCTGCGCACCACCATGCTGCAGAACCCGATGATCTGGCTGCTGGGCGCCTCATACGTGCTGGTTTACCTGATCCGCATCGCGCTCAACGATTGGGGCAACATCTGGCTGGCGGAGAGCCACGGCGTCAACCTGCTGAGCGCCAACGCCACGGTCATGCTGTTCGAGGCCGGCGGCCTGCTAGGGGCGCTGTTTGCCGGCTGGGGATCGGATTTGCTGTTCAGCGGCCAGCGCGCGCCGATGCTCCTGCTGTTCACGCTGGGGCTAATGGTCTCGGTCGCCGCGCTGTGGCTGGCGCCGGTGCACCACTACGCGCTGCTGGCGATGTGCTTTTTCAGCGTCGGTTTTTTTGTCTTTGGTCCGCAGATGCTCATTGGCCTTGCCGCCGTCGAGTGCGGGCACAAGCAGGCGGCGGGGTCGATCAGCGGTTTTCTCGGCGTGTTTGCCTATCTGGGGGCCGCGCTAGCCGGCTGGCCGCTGTCGCAGGTTATCGAACGCTACGGCTGGTCGGGGATGTTCAGCTTGCTCTCGCTGGCAGCCGTTTTGATGGGTTTATTACTGATGCCCCTGCTGATGTCGGGCGTCACCGTTTCACGCAATCACACAACATCCTGAAGGGCTGAATAATGAAAACAACGCTTCTCTCTACCCTCATTGCTTCCGGGCTCGCGCTCGCCGCCCTCACCGGCGCGGCGCAGGCGAAAGGCCGCCTGGTGGTCTACTGCAGTGCCACCAACGAAATGTGCGAAGCCGAAACCAAAGCGTTCGGCGACAAGTACGACGTTAAAACCTCGTTTATCCGCAACGGCTCCGGCAGTACCCTGGCGAAGGTGGACGCGGAGAAGAAAAACCCGCAGGCCGACGTCTGGTACGGCGGCACCCTCGATCCGCAGTCGCAGGCCGGTGAAATGGGGCTGCTGCAGCCGTATAAATCACCGAACCTCGCGCAGATCATGGAGAAATTCCGCGATCCGGCGAAGGTGAAGGGCAACCTCTCCTCGGCGGTTTACGTCGGGATCCTCGGCTTTGGCGTCAACACGCAGCGGCTGAAAGAGAAGAATCTGCCGGTGCCGAAATGCTGGAAGGATCTGACCAAAGCGGAATACAAGGGCGAGATCCAGATTGCCGATCCGCAGAGCTCGGGCACCGCCTACACCGCGCTGGCGACCTTCGTCCAGCTGTGGGGGGAAGATCAGGCGTTTGATTATCTGAAGCAGCTCAACGCCAACGTCTCCCAGTACACCAAATCCGGCATTGCCCCGGCGCGTAACGCCGCCCGCGGCGAAACGGCGATCGGCATCGGCTTCCTCCACGACTACTCGCTGGAAAAAGAGCAGGGCGCGCCGCTGGAGCTGATCTCCCCGTGCGAGGGTACCGGCTATGAGATTGGCGGCGTCAGCATTCTGCAGGGCGCGCGCAACGCGGAGAACGCGAAGCTGTTCGTTGACTGGGTGCTGTCGAAGGATGCCCAGGAGCTGGCGTGGAAGAAGGGCAAATCCTATCAAATCCTCACCAACACCACGGCGGAGACCTCGCCAAACTCGCTGAAGCTCGATGACCTCAAGCTTATCAGCTATGACATGGATAAGTACGGCTCAACGGAAGTCCGCAAAGCGCTCATTAATAAATGGGTTGCCGACGTGAAGATGGGTAAATAAGCCCGCGACAAGTGGTTATCGCCCGGCGTTCCCGCCGGGCCAACAGCACCCGGAAAACTTATGTCACACACATTAGCTCTTCATCCTGCGAAAAAACGGGATGCGGTATTCCTGTGGGTTTTACTCGGCTGGCTGGCGTTTGCCCTGCTGCCGGGCTGGAGCCTGGATTACGGCCTGCTGGAGTCGACGCGCGACGAGATCCTCGCCGCCTACGGCTGGTCGCAGGTCAACGTTAGCTGGCTGTGGTACCTGCTGCCGAGCCTGCTGCTGGTTCGCCCGCTGAGCGAAGCGCGCCGCGAGCAGCGGGCCCGCCACTATTTTGACGCCGGCTGGGCGCTGCTGTGCATGGCCTTTATCGTCATCAGCGCCACCGTCGAGGGCCGGGGTTTAGGCTACGCCGCCATCGTGCTGTTCGTGGCGCTGGGCGCCATCATGACCCTGGCGCTGACGCGCCTGGAGTGGCTGGGCGGCGACCGCTTTGTCATCGGCTCGCTGATTACCATCATCGCGCTGATCGGCATTTTTATCGTCTGGCCGAGCATCGCCATTTTTATCCCGATGTTCACCAACGCCGCCGGGGAGTTCGCGCCGCTGGCGTTCCTCAGCGTCCTCGCCCAGGCGCATATCGTGCAGGTCATCATCAACTCGATCCTGCTGTCGATTGCCGTCGGGATCGGCTGCACCTTCTTCGGCCTGGTGCTGGCGATTTACACCACCCGCATCGCGAAGCGCAGCGCCATCATCGGACGCATCTTCTCGATTCTGCCGATCGTCACGCCGCCGTTCGTGGTGGGGCTTGGCGTCACCCTGATGATGGGGCGCTCCGGCTACGTGACCGAATTTATGGTGACCTGGTTCGGGCTGACCAACACCAACTGGCTGTACGGCTTTACCGGCATCTGGCTGGCGCAGGTGCTGGCCTTTACCCCGATGGCGTTTATGATCCTCGACGGCGCCATCAAGACTATCCATCCCTCGCTGGAGGAGGCGTCGTATACCCTGCGCGCCAGCCGCTGGCAAACCTTTAACGGCGTATTCGTCCCGCTGCTCAAACCGGCGCTGGCGAACGCCTTCCTGATCGTTATCGTGCAGTCGCTGGCCGACTTCAGCAACCCGCTGGTGCTGGGCGGCAACTTCGACGTGCTGGCGACGCAGATCTACTTCTACATTACCGGCTCGCAGCTGGACTATCAGGCCGCCAGCACCCTCGGCGCGTTCCTGCTGCTGTTCTCGCTGCTGGTGTTCTGCGTGCAGTATATGTGGATTGGCAAGCGCTCCTACGTGACCGTTTCCGGCAAGTCCTACCGCGGCGACGTGCAGCCGCTGCCGGCGATGCTGGTGCGGGGCGTGGTGGCTCTGCTGGCGATCTGGATTGCCTTTAACGCCCTGCTTTACGGCAGCATTTTCTACGGCAGCTTCACCGTCAACTGGGGAGTGGACTACACCCTGACGCTGGATAACTTTATTAAGCTGTTTGGCCAGGGGATGAGCGACGGCGCGTGGCCTTCGCTGCTCGATACCCTGCTGTACGCCGGGATTGCGGCGCCGATCACCGCCGCCTTCGGGCTGCTGATCGCCTGGGTCGTTGTGCGCCAGCAGTTCAGGGGCAAAAAGACCATCGAGTTTACCACCATGCTGTGCTTCGCGGTTCCCGGCACCGTGGCGGGGGTGTCGTACATTCTGGCCTTCAACAGCGCGCCGGTTTACCTCACCGGCACGGCGGCGATTGTGATTATGTCGATGGTGATGCGCAACGTGCCGGTCGGCATTCGCGCGGGCATTGCCGGCCTCGGCCAGATCGATAAATCGCTGGATGAGGCCTCGCTGAGCCTGCGCGCCGGGAGCCTACGCACTATCACCCATATCCTGCTGCCGCTGCTGCGCCCGGCCATTTTGTCGGCGCTGATCTACAGCTTCGTGCGCGCCATTACCACCGTCAGCGCGATTGTCTTCCTCGTCACGCCGGATACCCGGGTGGCAACGGCCTACATTCTCAACCGGGTAGAAGACGGCGAATACGGCGTGGCGATCGCCTACGGCTCCATTCTGATAGTCGTGATGCTGGCGATTATTTTCCTCTTTGACTGGCTGATCGGCGAGGCGCGAATCTCCCGTTCAAAAGCCAAAAATCAGGCGTAATTCTATGACTCAAAAACATTTCGTTGAGCTGCGCAACGTCGGCAAGCGCTTTGGCGATAACACCGTTATCGAAACCATTAACCTGGCCATTCCGCAGGGGCAGATGGTGACGCTGCTCGGACCGTCCGGCTGCGGGAAAACCACGGTGCTGCGGCTGGTAGCCGGGCTGGAAAAACCCACCAGCGGGCAGATTTTTATCGATGGCGAAGACGTCACCCACCGCTCCATCCAGCAGCGCGATATCTGCATGGTGTTCCAGTCCTACGCGCTGTTCCCCCATATGTCGCTGGGGGAGAACGTCGGCTACGGCCTGAAGATGCTCGGCGTATCGCGCAGCGAGACAAAAGCGCGGGTGAAGGAGGCGCTGGCGATGGTCGACCTGGAGGGCTACGAGGATCGCTTTGTCGATCAGATCTCCGGCGGCCAGCAGCAGCGCGTGGCGCTAGCCAGGGCGCTGATCCTCAAGCCGAAGGTGCTGCTGTTCGACGAGCCGCTGAGCAACCTTGACGCCAACCTGCGCCGCAGCATGCGGGATAAAATCCGCGAGCTGCAAAAGCAGTTCAATATTACCTCGCTGTACGTCACCCACGATCAGAGCGAGGCCTTTGCGGTCTCCGATACGGTGCTGGTGATGAACAAAGGCAGCATCATGCAGATTGGCTCGCCGCAGGATCTGTATCGTCAGCCGGCTTCGCGCTTTATGGCCAGCTTTATGGGCGACGCGAACCTGTTCCCGGCCAGCTTCAGCGCCGAGAGCGTGGAGATCCACGGCTACCGTCTGCCGCGCCCGCCGCACTTTACCGCCAGCGGAAGCGGCACCGTCGGCGTCCGCCCGGAGGCGATTACCCTCAGCCAGCAGGGGCTCGAGAGCCAGCGCTGCGTCATCCGTCACGTGGCCTATATGGGGCCGCAGTATGAGGCGATCGTCGAGTGGCACGGCCAGCAGATTTTGCTGCAAATCAACGCCACCCGCCTGCAGCCCGACGTCGGGGAGAGCTACTACCTGCAGATTCATCCCTACGGGATGTTTATGCTACAGGATGCCGCCTAGGAGCCCGGCCCCCCGCTTCGCGGCGGGGGGCCGCCGGCGCGCGACGCCGGTGAAAAATCAATAACCCTGTTTATCCTCCTTTCCCGCCGTAGACTTCGCCAACCCTACATTTATCCCGGTTTTAATCACGCTATCCCGCCGCCGCGGGCTATCCATTTATACTGAATGGATATTCAATAACTTTTTGTTTATAAACAATAAAATAATAAAAATTGTCGTGGTGGCAATGTCAACACTATTTGCGCCTCGTCAAACTTAAAATCTATAAAAGTAGACGTTTGTCGACTTTTCATCTAAAAAGTCTGGGTAAGGGGCTAGACAAAACCACCATCCGGTTATCAAATGGTTAAATAATATTAAATTTTAAGTAAATGATTGGCCAAATGAAAAAATGGTCAACGCGCTTTCCGCGATTTACAAGCGCTTCGGCGCACCTTATTGGGAGAAGTTATGCATTCCTCTGTTAATAAAAACGAAACTCGGACCTTCTTTGGTCATCCCTATCCGCTAGGGTCGCTGTTTTTTACCGAAATGTGGGAGCGATTCTCTTTTTACGGCATTCGCCCGCTTTTAATCCTGTTTATGGCCGCCACCGTCTATGACGGCGGAATGGGGCTGGCGCGCGAAAACGCGTCGGCGATCGTCGGCATCTTCGCCGGCAGCATGTACCTCGCGGCGCTGCCGGGCGGCTGGCTGGCGGACAACTGGCTGGGTCAGCAAAAGGCCGTGTGGTACGGCTCGATTCTGATTGCGCTCGGCCATCTGTCGATTGCTCTCTCTGCGTGGATGGGCGACACCCTGTTCTTTATCGGGCTGATGTTTATCGTGCTCGGCTCCGGCCTGTTTAAGACCTGTATCTCGGTGATGGTCGGCACGCTGTACAAGAAGGGCGACGCGCGCCGCGACGGCGGATTCTCGCTGTTCTATATGGGCATCAACATGGGCTCGTTTATTGCCCCGCTGATCTCCGGCTGGCTTATCAAATCCCACGGCTGGCACTGGGGCTTTGGCATCGGCGGTATCGGGATGCTGGTGGCGCTGGTTATCTTCCGCCTGTTCGCCGTTCCGGCCATGAAGCGCTACGACAGCGAAGTGGGCCTCGACTCCACCTGGAACAGTCCGGTGGCGAAGAAAAACGGCGTCGGCGCCTGGCTGCTGGCGCTGGCGGTCGGGGTTGCGGCGGTGATTGTCCTGATTGCTCAGGGCGTTATCGTGATTAACCCCGTGGCGGTCGCCAGCACCCTGGTGTACGTCATTGCGGCGTCGGTGGCGCTGTACTTTATCTATCTGTTCGCCTTTGCCGGCCTGACCCGCAAAGAGCGCGCTCGCCTGCTGGTGTGCTTTATCCTGCTGGTCTCCGCCGCCTTCTTCTGGTCGGCCTTCGAGCAGAAACCGACGTCGTTTAACCTGTTTGCCAACGACTACACCAACCGCACCATCGGCAGCTTCGAAATTCCGGCGGTATGGTTCCAGTCGATTAACGCCCTGTTTATCATTCTGCTGGCGCCGGTTTTCAGCTGGGCATGGCCGGCGATGGCGCGTAAAAACGTCCGCCTGAGCAGCATCACCAAGTTCGTTATCGGCATTCTCTGCGCCGCCGGCGGCTTCGGTCTGATGATGCTGGCCGCTGAGAACGTGCTGAGCAGCGGCGGAGCGGGCGTATCGCCGCTGTGGCTGGTGGGCAGTATTCTGATGCTGACGCTGGGCGAGCTGTGCCTGAGCCCGATTGGCCTGGCGACCATGACCCTGCTGGCGCCGGAAAGAATGCGCGGCCAGATGATGGGGCTGTGGTTCTGCGCCAGCGCGCTGGGCAACCTGGCCGCCGGCCTGATTGGCGGCCACGTCAAGGCCGACCAGCTGGATATGCTGCCGGATCTCTTCGCCCGCTGCTCGATTGCGCTGCTGATCTGCGCCGCCGTACTCTGCGTGCTGATTGTTCCGGTGCGCCGGATGCTGGAAAATACCCGCAGCAAAACCGCGCAGGAACCGGCGGCTAACGCCTGAAGGTAAAAGAGCCCATATCCTGTAAACCGGCGCGCGATGCGCCGGTTTTTTTTCGCCGGTACTCTGCCTACGGGCTTATGTCTCCCGCCGCGTGCAGCGGTAGATGAGCGGTACGGTAAAGGCGTACAGCACCACCACCGACAGCCAGATGGCGCCGGGCCACCACGTCCTGAGGGCGAAATAGAGCGACGAAAAGGCCAGCGGCGCGACGATCGACGCCAGGCTGACGGTGGAGGCCAGCACCCCCTGCAGCTGCCCCTGCCGATCGTCGCTGACCTGGCGGGTGGCCAGCGCCTGCAGGGCGGGCGTGCCGATCCCGCCGAGGGCGATCAGCGGCATCACCGCAAAGACGATCCAGCCCTGCTGGGCCAGCGACAGGATAATCAGCGCCGCGCTGGTACTGGCGATGCCGCAGAGAATGGCCCCGCGCTCGCCGAGCCTGCGGGTTGCCGGGCCGGGCAAAAAGGCCTGCGCCAGCATCTGGCACACGCCGAACACGCCCAGCGACAGGCCGACCCACAGCCCGTTCCAGTGAAACATATCCTGTCCCCACAGCGTCCAGCAGGTGCCGTAGACCTCCCCGGTGGCGCTTAAGAAGAAGAACACCAGCGCGATAGTGAGCAGCCCTTTGACTGAGAATAGCCAGTGCATGGGCCGCAGGGGATTGAGCTCGGCGAGCGCCATTTTGCGCTTCGCCGGCCGGCGCGACTCTTTAAGGGCCAGCAGCGCCAGCAGGAAATTCGCGCCGTTCAGCACCGCGGCGACGATGAACGGCAGGCGCAGGGCGTAATCGCCGAGCACGCCGCCGAGTACCGGGCCGATGATAAATCCCGCGCCGAAGGTGGCGTTGAACAGCCCGAAGCGGCCGGCGCGCTTTTCCGCCGGCGTCACGTCCGTCAGCCACGCCATCGCCACCGAAAGGTTGGCGCTGGTGAGGCCGGCGATGGCTCGCCCGAGCAGCAGCGGCCACAGATGGCTGGAAAAGGCCATCAGCAGGTAGTTGATCGCCGCCCCGGCCAGCGAAATTAGCAGTATCGGGCGGCGGCCGAAGTTATCGCTGAGCGCACCGAGCAGGGGGGCGAAAATAAACTGCATCAGGGCGTACAGCGCCGCCAGAATGCCGATGTAGGGGGCGATATCGCCGGTATGGACCACCTCTTTAAGCAGCTGCGGCAGCAGCGGAAAAATCAGCCCGATGCCGACGGCATCGAGCCAGATGGTGATAAAAATGACGCTCAGGGTTCTGTTCATGGTCGGCTCAACGCGGGATGCTACGCATAGGGGGTATCCTGCGCGGCGGCGCGGGCGGCGTGAAAGCCGCGCTCGAGGAGCGCGAGAAAGCGCTCGCGTACGGTGTCGGCGGGCTGCTCCTGCTGCAGGCGCAGCGCGTCGCCGTAGGCAATGCGCCAGCCGTTGAGCACGATGCTGGCAATCAGCTGCGCCAGCGGATCGTACGCCGGCCGCTGAAGGCGCGACGCGAGCATGGCGCCCAGCGCCTGGGTCAGAAGGGCAAACTGCTCCAGGGCGTAGGCCTGCAGCGACGGGCTGGCCTCAACGCCCTGCCAGAACGCCGCCACCCGGCGATCCATTCTCACCAGCGGATGCTGCTGGCTCATCAGCTCTTCGGCCAGCGCTTCCAGCACCGCGATCGGCGCCCGCTGGGGATGCCGATCGAACGCCTGCCGCAGCAGCTGGTGGACTTCGTCGATGCGATCGAAGTAGAGCTCCTCTTTACGCGGGAAATAGTTAAACACGGTCATTTTCGACACGCCGGCCGCGGCGGCAATATCGGCAATGGTGACGTTATCAAAACCGTGCTGAATAAACAGTTCGGTGGCGGTGTTGGAGAGCTGCTGGCGCGTAAGGCGCTTTTTCTGCTCGCGCAGCCCTTCGGCATGCTGGTGGGTATTCACGTATTCGCTCCGTGGTGCTGATGTTTATAATTTTATGTCGGGTAAAATATTATGATCGATATAAAATTAAGTCCAGCGCTATGATGCATAGCCGGAGGGCGTGCGGGTGAAGTGAAGCGAAGCGAATGAAGTAAAAGGTTAAGCAGAAATTCAGCGGGAAATTAAGACGGCAAAAGGCGTGCGGACTGAAGGAGAGGAAGAGCCGAACCGCGCGGTGAACGCGGCCCGGCGTCAGGATTTAGCGGTAGACGATGCCGCCGTCGATCAGGATTGCCTGACCGGTAACGTAGTCAGAATCCGGGCCGGCGAGATAGGAGACCAGGCTTGCCACGTCGTCCGGCGTTTCGGCACGGCCCAGCGCGATACCCTCCACGTATTTCTTGTAGGTTTCACCCACCGGCGCGCCGGTGATCTCGGAGAAACGTTTATCGATTTCGGTCCACATGCCGGTACCGACAATCCCCGGACAGTAGGCGTTAACCGTGATGCCGCGGCTGGCGTACTCTTTGGCCGCTGCCTGGGTCAGCGCGCGGACGGCAAATTTGGTGGCGGAGTAGATCCCCAGCAGGGCGAACCCATCGTGTCCGGCAATGGAGCAGGCGTTGATGATTTTACCTTTCTGCTGACGGTCGATGAATTTTTTCGCCGCGGCCTGAATGCCCCACAGGGTGCCCTGGACGTTGATGCGCATGATGCGATCGACCTCTTCCGGGGTGACGTCGGCCAGCGCCTGCACCTGAGCAATCCCGGCGTTGTTCACGATAATATCGAAGCCGCCCAGCTGCTTTTCCGCTTCGTCAATCGCGGCGTAAACCTGCTCGCGGTCGGCGATATTGGCGACGAAGGTGGCCGCCTTGCGGCCCAGGGCCTCAACCTCAGCGGCGACGGCGGCAATCCCTTCCGGGTTGACGTCGACGAGCATCAGCGATGCGCCATCTTTCGCCAGACGCAAAGCAATCCCGCGGCCAATGCCCTGACCCGCGCCGGTGACCAACGCCACTTTATTTTCGATAGCCATTCTGTACTCACCTTGAGCTGATTAATAAACCACGGCTGCCCGATGCGCTGTGGGCCCGGTGCGGGAAGGGCGCAGCGGGCCAGGGAAGCATCAGCGGCAGAGAATGGCATTACTCTATAGCGGCGGATAGGCGTGGCCTACCCCCCAGCTGGGGGGGAATGGGGCGCGGTGATGAAAAGCTGGAGCGCGCTCGGATATCGCAGCGATGCCTTGGTTCAACCGCCTCTCCTTGGGTACACTCGGGGAATGGACTGGCTGAAAAGGTAACGGCACGATGGAATTTTTGCCCGCAACGGATGACCCACTGAGTGAATGCGTTCCCGAAGAGCCTCTGGGCTTTACGCGCCAGCTGCCGCTTATCGCCACCCGCTTTACGCCGCCTCGCTCACCCGGTTCGCTGCAGCTGCGCGACCGCCTGCTGCGGCGCCTGGACGCCGCCACCGGCAGCGCGCTGACGCTGGTGTGCGCCCCGGCCGGGTTTGGCAAAACGACCCTGCTGGCCCAGTGGTACCACCATCGCCAGCAGCAGGGTGACGCCCTGGCCTGGCTGAGCATGGATGAAGACGACGGCCCGCCGGCGCTATTTATGCGCTATCTTCAGGCGGCGCTGGCGCCCCTGTGGCAAGGGTGGAGTCCGGCCTTTCTCCGCCAGGCGGATGACGGCCCGGCGGCCGATCTCTCGCTGTTTCTGGCGGAGCTGGTAAACCAGCTGCACCGCTGCCCGCACCCGCTGTATCTCATCATTGACGACTACCAGAATATCTCCCAACCGGCGATCCACGCCGGGCTCAGCTGGCTGCTGAACCACGCCCCGGCCGCCCTGCACCTGATTATCGGCAGCCGCTGCCAGCCGACTCTTTCGCTTGGCCGGCTGCAGATGCAGGATCAGCTGGTGGAGGTGGACGATAGCGAGCTGCGCTTTAACGTCGGCGAAGCCAGCGCCTATTTTTCCGCCGCGCTGGCGCCGGGGTTCAGCCAGCAGGAGATCCCCCGGCTGCTGGCTCTGACGGAGGGCTGGGTCGCCGGGATGAAAATGGCCACCTTATCCAGCGGCCCCGCGCACTCTCACCCGGCAGCGGGCGGGCTGAACGCCGGCTCGCGCTCGATCGCCCGCTATCTTGACGAAGTCATTTTTGCCCCCTTGCCCGCCGAGGTACTCGACTTTCTCCTGCAAACGTCGGTGCTCAACCGCCTGCATCCGGCGCTGTGCGACGCCGTCACCGGCCAGTCTAACGGCGAAGCGATGCTGGCATGGATTGCACAGCGCAACCTGTTTCTTTCCGCCCTGGACGCGGGCGGGCTGTGGTTTCGCTACCATCCGCTGATGCGCGACGCGCTGCTCTCTCGCCTGCAGCGCGGCGGCGAGAGGGATATTCGCCGGCTGCACGAGCGCGCCGGTGCCTGGTTTGCCGGACAGCAGCTGTGGGCGGAGGCGATCCGCCACGCCCTCGCCGCCGGTAAGGGCGGCGCCGGGCACGCGGAGGCCGGGGCGCAGTCGCTGGCGGAAGAGGGGGACATCGACACGATGGTGCGCTGGATCCGCTACCTGCCGGCGGATCCCGACCCTTCGCGGATCGATCTGCAGATTAACCTCGCCTGGGCGCTGGCGCACCGCTTTCGCTTTCAGGATGCCCGCCAGCTGCTGGACGCGCTCGAAACCCTGGCGGCGGCCAGCGGCGAAGCATTAGCCCACAGCTCGTGGGTCAAGCTGCGGGTGGTGAGAGCGATTTGCGAAGCCTTTGCCGAGAATATCCCGCAGAGCATTGCTATCGTCGAACCGCTGCTGCGGGAGGTGCCCTGCGGCGACGTGTGGGTCGATGGCCTGGTGTGCAACATTCTCAGCTACTGCCATCTCGCCAGCTCCCGGCCGCAGCAGGCCCTCGACGTGCAGCAGCGGGTATCGGGCACGCGCGAGGCCAGCCGCAACCTGTTCGTCGGCGTGTACCGGGCCTTCGTCATGGCCCAGGGCTACCTGCGTCAGGGCAACCTGGCGGAGGCCGAGCGTCAGGCCAGCCGGGCGCTGGAGGCTGCGGAACGGCAGACCGGCGCCCGCTCCAGCAGCGGCGCGACGCTGGCGCCGATCCTCGCCGAAATCGCCTGGGAGCAGGGGGAGACGCAGCGCATTGACGCGCTGCTGACGCTGCGTCTGGAGACGATCGATGATTTTTGCCCGCCGGACGGCTTTAGCCGCTGCTACATCGTGCTGGCGAGGCGGGCGCGCCTCGACGGCCGCCCGGAGGACGCGGAGTCCCTGCTGCTGCACGCCGAAGGACTGGCGGTGCAGCAGCAGG